>CAMYIN010000217.1 GCA_947258495.1 uncultured Gammaproteobacteria bacterium | reverse complement strand
CCGGACGTTCGCTGCATGCACAGGAGATGACGTTCAATGACATCCGCACGACCCTGCAGGCATTGATCGCGGTCTACGACAACTGCAACAGTCTCCACACCAACGCCTACGACGAAGCGGTCACTACGCCCACCGAGGAATCCGTGCGCCAGGCGCTGGCCATACAGCTCATCATCGGCCGTGAATGGGGGTTGGCCCGGAACGAGAATCCGAACCAGGGTTCGTTCATCATCGAGCTGCTCACCGATCTGGTGGAAGAGGCCGTGCTGCTGGAATTCGAACGCCTGTCGGAGCGCGGCGGCGTGCTGGGGGCGATGGAAACCGGCTACCAGCGCGGCAGGATCCAGGATGAATCGCTCTATTACGAGCAGAAGAAACACGACGGCAGTCTGCCCATCGTCGGCGTCAATACCTTCCTGAATCCACATCCCCCGGAAGATGTGGACATCCAACTTGCGCGATCCACCGCAGAGGAAAAGCAAAGCCAGATCCGCAGGCTTCGGGAGTTCCAGGAGCGTAATGCAGGGCCCGGGGCGCAGGCACTGGAACGGGTGAAACGCGCCGCGGTGAAGAACGAAAACGTGTTCGCAGAGCTCATGCATGCGGTGCGTTACTGTTCGCTGGGACAGATCACGCAGGCCTTGTTTGAGGTCGGTGGACAGTATCGCCGCAATATGTAATAAACGCGTATCGTTCGAATTCGGAACGGGAGGAACAGATGACGAAAGTTAAACAGCTTCTGGATGAAAAAGGACGGGACGTCTGGTCGGTCGGCCCTCAGGAAACCGTTCTTGAAGCAATAAAACGCATGGCGGAAAAGGGAATCGGGGCACTGGTCGTTCTGGAAAACGGAAAGCTCGTGGGTCTGATTTCGGAACGGGACTACGCTCGAAAAGTCATCTTGAAAAACAAAGCCTCCCAGGACACCACGGTTCGCGAAATCATGACATCGCCGGTCCTCTGCGGACGCCCGGAACAGACCGTGGACGAATGCATGGCATTGATAACCGAAAAGCGAATCCGGCACTTGCCCATCATCGACAAGGAGCAGGTCATCGGCGTGATCTCCATCGGAGATCTGGTGAAATCCATCATCGCCGATCAAAAATTCGTGATTGAACAACTCGAGCATTACATAACAGGATAGGCGGGGGGGTCGCCCGCGAAACACCGCAGGGCAGGCCCGCATATTGCCCCAAGGCGGCGAAAAGAAGGGCCAATATCTTGTTTGCGCGACGAAATGGTGCAAACGTGCGAAGTGACACTTTGTAACGAGGCCAGCGCCTATCCCGACGTTGGCTGGGTTTCGAACGCCTGGACTTGCGCTTCACTCAACCGATAGCTACGGCTATGCATTTCGCTCCAGCGCGGCGCCCAGTCGCCCGATCCCCGCGCCATCATTCGGCGTCCTTAATGCAATATGCTGGCTGGCTGGGAACTTCGGACACGAAGCGGGTTATCGTGTCGACGACGACCTCTCGATGCGATCGATGCGGGATATGTCCGCAATCCTCCAAGATCACCACCTGTACGGGCCCGGCCGTCTGCTCCGCTATCGCGGTGATCTGGTTGAGGGTGCCGTATTCGTCGTCTTCACCTTGTATCACCAGTGTCGGACAATGGATGTCCGCGAGTTGCGCTTCGATGTTCCAGCCGCGAAATTCAGGCCGCAGCCAGGTCTCGTGCCAGGCCCGGATCACGCCGTCCGCATTGGAACCGTGGAAACGCCGAAGCTTTTCCTCGAGATCTGATTTCGCCAGGCTGCGAACGGCTTGTTGAATTCCCTCGATGGTGCGGTCCTCGACGAAAACGTGGGGCGCCTCCAGCGCGATACCGCGCAATCCGCGGGGCCGCCGGCTGGCGTAAAGCAGAGCGATGGACGCACCGTCGCTGTGGCCGACGATGAACGCGTTTCGCACCCCGCACGCGGCGAGTACGTCGGGCAGAACGATCCACGCTTCGTGATGTAGATAATCGTTTCCGCGCGCCTGCGTTATCGGCGTGGAGCGGCCGTGGCCCCGGCGGCTGAAGTTGAGGCACCCGAAGCCGGTCCGCTCCGAGAGCTCAGCCGGGAGGTCTCGCCATGTCGCGGCGCAGCCCAAGGCGTCGTGCAACCAGACCAATGTCGGCGCGTGCGGCGGTCTTGGTCCGATCCAATCGAACTCCAGTTTCTGCCCGGACAATTCCAATACCGAGGTCGACGATTTCATGGAGATTCGGTCATGGGTATCGAGTTTGAATGCCATCGGGAATAGTCTACGACGGCGTACTGCCGAATCGGGTCTGCCGACGCTGCGTCTGGTCGCCGCTAACCGATTCCCGTATTATTATCGCCGTGGAACGCGCGTGCACCAAGCCGTCACGAGGGATGGCGTGATGAGGGCCGTATTCAGGACGTTGCTTTGACACCATTGTCGAATATGAAGATTGCAGATAAAAAGTTCATCGCTTGCTCGATATTGATGGCGTTGCTCGGCGGCTGTGGGGGCAACAGTACCAGCAGCGGCATAGGAGGGAGTCGGGGGCCCACGCCCCACGACGGCGAATGGCAGTTGGTGGCCACGGTTGCGGTGACCGTAGGCGAGACCGCGGGCGACTTTGTCCATACCTCGAACGTCATGATCGATCCCGACGGCTCGGTCGTCGTCGCCTCGACGGACTCGGATTGTGCCATCACCGCGCGGGCATCCGGTAGCGTGCTCACCTACGAGGAGCGATGCTCTTTCGGCAGCGGGTGTGTAGTGACATTTGCGACCCAGGCGGGAATCGTGGGAACCAATCTGTCGGCGCCTTTCGGACCCGAGCGATTTGTGTGTTCCGGTGAGGCGACGAGCTACTCGGGAAACCTCATTGGCTTCAAGTGCGACCCCACGTGTTCGCCGACACCGACGCCGACGTCCTCGCCGTCACCGACGCCGACGCCGTCACCGAGCCCAACACCGACACCAAGCCCTTGAGACGTGGACCGCACGAACCGGTCGCAATTCCAACCAACGGAAACCGGGAGCTGCTATGAGCGATAACGATCATTTCTGGCGCGGCGCGTCACCGCGCGCCTGGGCGCCGGCTGACTGGAATCTGGGGGCCTTACATCCACGCGCCGATATGCACGAGGATGAAAACGGGTACGAAATCAGCGTCGACTTGCCGGGGGTGGACGAACAGTGCATACAACTGGTTCTCGACAACAATATTCTTACTATCTGGGGGCAGGTGGCCCCGAGCAAGCCGGAACGCGCCGGCAGTTTCCATATCATGGAACGCGCGGCGGGCGCGTTTCGGCGCTCGATCCCGATACCCGCCAAGCTGGACGAGGGCCGGGTCAGCGCTTCCTTTCGCAACGGCGTGTTGCGGATTACCCTGCCCAAGGCGGTACCCAGCGAACCCGGTGGTAAACGCATACCCGTAGAATCCGCGTGATACGCATCGTCGTGCAGCGCACGGAGTAGAGACGTGCCGGCGACGGACCACCGCCGTCGCAGCGTGCGCCGTCGGGCGATGGTCGCCGCACTGTCGCGCAACCGACCGAGCCCGGTACTCCATTTTCGGGCGTGTATCTGGAGGATCAGTAATGAGAACCGATAAAGATTGCATCTTCTGCAAGATCGTAGCCGGTGAAATCCCTTGTTATAAGATTTTCGAGGACGAACTCACGCTGGCGTTCATGGACATCAATCCCGCGAATCACGGACACGCGCTGGCGATCCCGAAGGAACACTGGGAAGACGTGTACGCCGTGCCGGACGCGTTATTGGCCGCCACCGCGGAAACCGTCAAACGTGTGGCGGGGGCGGTACGCGCCGTGCTCGAACCCTACGGTGTGAACCTGGTGCAGGCCAACGGTCCGGGAGCGGCGCAGTCGGTGCTCCACTTTCACGTGCACATCCTTCCGCGGACCAAAGGCGATGATTTACGCTTGAACTGGGGGCTCAGACCAGGTGATACGGCGGAGATCGAGGCGATCTCCAAAAAAATCAAGGCCGCTCTGCAGTAGCACTTCGATCGCCGGTTCGCACCCTCGCGACCGAGGGATGAGCCATGGCGGTTAAAATCCCACAATCTATATGGGATAGAGAAATTGTCGTGGTAGAATCCGAAAAGCGCTCGCTGAACCGCTTTGAGCGCGAAATATAACAAGATCTTTACACCGAATTCCGGTACCGCCAGAGGATGTCTGACGAGGGCCTAGATACCTTTCCGAAGCTGCTGCTCGACCGCGCGAAGCGATTCGGCAGTCGCCCGGCGATCCGCGAGAAGGACTTCGGCATCTGGCAGGCCTGGACCTGGCGCCAGGTCGAAGCGGAGGTTCGGACACTGGCGTGCGGCCTGGCGGCGCGCGGTTTCTCTCACGGCGACAAGCTGGCGATCATTGGCGACAATCGGCCTCGCCTGTATTGGGGGATGGCCGCGGCGCAGGCCCTGGGGGGGGTCCCTGTCCCCGCCTACCAGGACTCGGTGGCCGAAGAGACGCAGTATGTCCTCGAGCACGCCGAAGTCAAGTTCGTGCTCGCGGAGGATCAGGAGCAAGTGGACAAGGTGCTGGAGGTCCAGGATCGATGTCCGGCGCTGAAGGAGATCATCTTCGACGACTCGCGCGGTCTTCGCGACTACGACCGAACTCATTTACACGACTATAACGATATTCAGCAGCAGGGGCGGGAATTCGAGCAGAAGAACCCCGACTTCTTCGAACAACAGATCGATCGGGGTCAGGGCAGCGACGTCGCCATCATCCTCTATACCTCCGGCACCACCGGACGCCCGAAGGGCGTCGTATTGACCTACGACAACGTACTCATCACCGCCCGCAACGGCGCTGAATTCGATAATCTATCGGCGGAAGAGGAGGTACTTGCCTATCTGCCCATGGCCTGGGTGGGGGATCACATCTTTTCGTATGCCCAATCCTACGTCACCGGGTTCTGTGTCAGTTGCCCGGAGAGCGGTGCGACGGTGATGCACGACTTGCGGGAAATTGGCCCTACTTATTTTTTCGCGCCGCCGAGGATCTTTGAGAATCTACTGACATCGGTGATGATCCGTATGGAGGACGCCGCGTTTTTAAAACAAAAATTGTTCCACTATTTCATGGGCGTGGCACGCCGCGTGGGCCCCGATATCCTCGCGGGCAAAGACGTTTCCTTCATGGATCGTCTGCTTTATCGGATTGGACACTTGATTATTTATGGTCCACTCAAGAGCAACTTGGGGATGAGTCGAATCCGTTTGGCCTACACCGCCGGCGAGGCCATCGGTCCAGACATTTTTGACTTCTACCGTTCGCTCGGAATCAACGTGAAGCAACTGTACGGGCAGACCGAAGGTGCGGTCTTCGTAACCCTGCAGCCCGACGGGGAGGTGTTTCCCGACACCGTGGGTAAGCCGGCACCCCAAGTCGAGATCAATATCGGCGACAACGGCGAAGTCATATATCGCAGTCCGGGTGTATTCCACAGCTACTATAAAAATCTCGAGGCTACGCACGAGACCAAGACCGACGACGGTTGGGTGCACACCGGAGATGCGGGTTTTTTCGACGAGAACGGGCATCTGAAGATCATTGACCGCGCCAAGGACGTCGGCAAATTGAACGATGGCTCGATGTTTGCGCCCAAATACATCGAGAACAAGCTCAAGTTTTTTCCGCATGTCAAAGAAGCCGTGGCGTTCGGTCACCAGCGCGATTACTGCACCGCGTTCATCAATATCGACCTCGAGGCGGTGGGAAACTGGGCGGAGCGACGCAACCTGGCGTATTCCAGTTATCAGGAACTGGCGTCGCGCCCGGAAGTGTACGAACTTGTCGAAGACAGCGTCCAACAGGTAAACGAGGATTTGGCGCGGGACCCGAATCTGGCCGCGTCGCAGATTCGCCGGTTTCTCATCCTGCACAAGGAGCTCGACGCCGACGATGGAGAATTGACGCGCACGCGCAAAGTGCGACGCAACCTCATCGAGGAAAAATACGGAACGCTGATCGACGCCCTCTACAGCGACGCGCAATCCTGCTACATAGAGACCCAGGTTACCTTTGAGGATGGGCGTACGGGCAAGATCTCCGGCGACCTGCAGATCCGCGATCTGGCGGTACCGCCGCTAAAGAAGGCGAGCTGAAATGGCCTTGGAGCGAAAATTCGGCGATGTCATTCTTGACGTGGAGAATATCACGCTGTCGTTTGGCGGCGTGCGGGCGCTCGAGGACGTGAGCTTCGACATCCGCGAAAGTGAGATCCGAGC
>CAMYIN010000216.1 GCA_947258495.1 uncultured Gammaproteobacteria bacterium | reverse complement strand
CATCCGGTGCCGAGGTGACTACAAAGTTTGCATTCGGACACCGGCGCTTGATGCTGTTTATGACGTCAACGTAAGTGGCCGCGCTGAGATTGCGTCGCAGATAACGCAGGAAACTTTTGTAATTTCCGCCGGAAAGGTTGATATGGACCAGGGGAGGTTGACCGGGGAATCGGCGTTCGAGTCGCTCACGAACCGCATTCAACACCCGCTGGTCGATGTGTAGCTGCGGCCGATGAATCGCGTTTTTGTCCACTCCCAGCAACCACGCCGCGTAGCCCATGTTCCTGTCATACATAGAGCCCGTTCCGTGGTGGACGTAGGTGGCTGTGAAGTGCCGCCCCTCCTCGTCGTCCTTGACCATAGAGCAATACACCGCGTCGGGGTTGATCGCCGCCAGCGGTGCTGCCAGCTTCTCGAAGTTCGCATAACTCTGGTAATAGATGACCACGTCGGGCCGGTGTGACTCGAAGAATGATCTGGCGTCCCGGGTGAGCGCGCCGTTATCGATTACGAAACTGCGAGCGATTGCGGGGTCACCGTCGATCAACCGGGAATTGGCAGCAGAACACAGCACGTCAATTCGCTTGTCCTGAAGATGGCGAGCCAGGTTGTGAATCACTACCAGGTACAACGCCATATCACCGAGGCGGTCGTCCCTGACGACCAGGATATGCCGCGCCCGATCCCAGTCTATTCCGGCCTGTACCTTATTCATTTCGCAGGTAAGACAAAAGCCCGGCGCCTGTTCTTACCATTAAGACGTGGGGTGTCGAACGGCGTCGTTTCACCGCAGTGACTTTGTGGGTCTCTCTCGCACATACCGCGAAAAATCTCCGGGGGGGGGCGTGATGCAATGAACGCGCTACGTGTCCAGGACCGGTTCGGTCTTACCCGACCACCGGCGTAATTGTTCGTGGATACTTTCATGGATGGAAAGGAGCGACGGAATCACCAACAGTATGAGCACGGTGGCAAAGGCCAACCCAAAGGCGATGGACGTCGCCATGGGAATCAGGAACTGCGCCTGGAACGAGGTCTCGAACAACAGTGGCAACAAACCGCCGATGGTCGTCAGGGACGTCAGTAATACCGCACGCAGGCGCTGGCATGACGCTTCCACCACCGCTTCGTCCACCGTCATCCCCTGGTCACGCAGGCGCTTGTAAAAAGTCACCAGGATGATGGAGTCATTGACCACAATTCCGGACAGTCCAAACAGGCCGAACATCGATAGGATGGTCAAGTCCAGCCCCATCAGCCAATGTCCAAGCAGAGCGCCGATAAATCCGAAGGGGATCGCGGTGATCACCACAAGCGGCCAACCGTAGGAGGCGAACACCCAGGCCAGCACCAGATAGATGAGTATCAACCCGAGGGCGACTCCCATTTTCATGTCGTCCAGGGTCTCGCGTTGATCCGCCGAGCGGCCTTCGAACGAATAGTCGATCCCATACTTACCCGCGAGCTCGCGCAGCGTCGATCCTTCCAATGCGTCCAGAATCCGATCGACGTTGTTGACGTTGGTATCCACATCACCGGTGATCTCCGCCGCTAACCGCCCCTCGGCATGGCGCAGGGCCTCGAATCCGCGCTTGGTATCCCACTTTGCCACCGTTGACAGCGGTACGAACTCAGCCGAGGGCAGACGGATATTGAGACGCTCTAGGCTACCGGTGCGGTCCCGTTCCGCGCGCGGCAGTTTGACCCGCACCTCCACCTCCTCAGCGCCGTCTTGGAAGATCTGCACCAAGCGGCCGTCGAAGGCGGTGCGCAATTGTCTGCCAAGCTCAGCAACGGTAAGACCGGACGCTTCGGCCTCCGCCGTGAGCCGGTAGATCAACTGTTCACGCCCGTAGGGCATGTCGTCTTGCACCTCGCTTACCCCGGCTATGCCCTTCGAGGCCTCCAACAGCTCCAAGGCCGCAGCCTTGACCGAATCCGCGTCGGTACCGGTGAGACGGATGGTCAGGTCACGTCCCGGCGGACCGGCCCGCCGCGAGGTGATGATGAAGTTCTCCATCCCCGCCGGCATCCGGATGTTGTCCCGCCAAGCGCGGATGAACTGTTCATTGCGCACCTCCCGTTCGTCGGGTTCGGCCAACTCGATTTGGATGGAGCCGAGCTGATCGCCGACGGCGATAATGCCGTGGTCATCGCCACTTAGAGTACCGTGCCGGGTCACCGCAAGATTAATCAGCTTGCCTTGATCGAACTCCTGTTCGGTTCGAAATACGGTCTCGTGCAGATGCGTCAAGAACTCGTCCACCCGCTCGCGGGGCGTGCCGGCAACGAAGGTCGCGTTGGCGAAGATGACCTGCGGCTCGGGTGTGGGAAAAAATACGAAGTTGAGCCGCCCCCCTGCCACGAGCCCAAACGAGATGATCAGCATGGCGACTGCCGCGCTGATCGTGGTGCCGCGATTGCGTAACGCCAGCACCGCCAGAGGGCGGAATATGTGTTCCCGGAAGCGTACAAAACCGTGGTCGAGCCACCGCCGCAAGCCCTTCGGTTCATCGTGGGTGAGATGTAGAAACGAGTGCCGCAGATGGCCCGGCAGCACCAGGAAACTTTCCAGCAACGAGGCGAGAATCACGCTGATAATTACCAGGGGAATGGCGAACAGGATGTTACCGATGATGCCGCTCACCAACGTGAGAGGGATGAACGCCGCGATCGTCGTCAGCGACGAGGCCATCACCGGCGCCAACATCCTGCGTGCACCGCCTTCGGCCGCCCGCAGCGGATCTTCCCCCATCTGATAATGGGTCAGCGCGTCCTCGCCGACGACGATGGCATCGTCTACGATAATCCCCAGCGCCATGATCAGCGCGAACAGGCTGATCATATTGATGCTGCCGCCGGCCAGATACAGGATGAACAGTGTGGCGGCAAAAGACACCGGAATTCCCACCGCGACCCAGAATGCCACGCGTCCGGTCAAGAAGGTATACAGTATTGCCACCACCAACACCAGGCCGCCGCCGCCGTTTTTCACCAACAGCATGATGCGTTCTTTGATCAGCTGCCACGATTCGTCATACACCGTGACGTCGATGCCCGGCGGCAGACCGGGCAGGGTGTCCTGTAACCACTGTTCCAGGATCGTCGCCGCCTCGAACGAGTCGCCACTCTCGGCACGGCGCAGGACCAGCTCCAAGGTGGGCGCGCCGTTGACCGTCAGGGTCACCTGGCCCTCCCGCGCCTGGCGGCGTATGTCAGCGATGGTCCCAAGGTCAATGCGTTGCGTGCCTTGGGTGACCGCGGGAAGGCGTGAGAAACCCCACTCGTCGCGGCGCTGGTCGAGGCTGCGTAACTCGCGCGCCGCTTGGCCCTTGCCGAGCACCCCGGCGGGTTGATCGCGGCTCAGGTCGGCGATGCGGTCGCCCACTTGGTCTAGGGACCGCTCCAGTTCCTGCAGCCGTCCGCTGTCGATCTCGATGGCAATTTCCTGCTCCGGTAATCCATTTATATCGACTTTGTCGATGCCGCGCGCCAGCAGTTCGGACTCAAAACGTCGGGCTAGTAGGCGTAATTCGTTCGCATCCTCGGTACCGGTGATCAACAGGCGTGCGACGGGCTCGTAGCGACTCACGTTGGCGATCTCCGGTTTTTCCGCATCTTGCGGCAGGTTGCGGAACTCATCGACCAGGCGTCGCGTGTCCTCGAGCGCTATCAATGGATCGGTCCCTTCGACGAACTCCAGGGTGATCGACGAGATACCTTGGGAAGACGTCGAGGTGATCTTACTCAGGTTATCGATGTTCTTGAGCCGCTGCTCCAATGGGTTGGTGATGCCGTCCTCGGTGTCTTCGGCACTCGCGCCGGTCCACACGACGCGCACGGTCACGAAGTCGAGGGCGAAATTCGGAAAGAACTGTACGTTGAGACGGTCCAGTGCGAATACCCCGGATAGGAGCATCATGAGCATCAGCAAATTGGCCGCCACTTTATGGTGCGCGAAGATACCCAGCAGGTCGGTCTTGTGTCCGTTCCCGTTCACGGCTGGGCCTCTGCGCGCAAACCACTGATTGCGTTCGGCAGATGGGTGATCACGATGCGGTCACCCGCCTGCAAAGCTTCGCCGCGCACCAGCAGCTTCTCCTCGCCATCGAAATAACTGCCCAGCGGCTCGACTCGGATACCTTCCATACGGCCCTCGACCAGCTTATAGATCCGGTTCCCGCCGTACACCGCCTGGTAGGGCACCGCAACCGCATTTTGTTGCGCGGGACGCTGCAATTGAAAACGCAATACCTGACCGGTGCGCAGCAACGAAGCACCCTGGTCGATGCGAAACAGACCGTCCACCCCACTGGGACTCGCTTGGCCGCTGATGCGATCTAAACGCAGCGTGATCTGACCGTCGCCACGCTCGGCGTTACCGATGAGGCGTTGACCGGCACTCTGAGCGCGCAGCAGTTCTTCTTGATAGGGCGCGGGAATGCGGGCGCGCACTTCGAGATCGTGCACCGCGTACATCTGCAGCAGGATGTCCGACTGCATGACGCGATCGCCGGCGGTTACCGCCACCGACGCGACGATCCCATCGTAGGGCGCACGCAGGCTACTGCGCTCATACGCCAACTCCGCTTCTTGCAGTTGGGCTTCGGCGCGTATCAACCTCGCCTTCAATTGTTCGAGCCGCGCCTGGTGATCGTCGATGCTGTAGCGCCTGGAGGTCACCGTCAACGCTTGGCGCGCGGCGTCCTGGCGCGCCCTGTCGAGGGCCGACTCGGCACCCAGTTGCCGTTTTTGCAACGCCTTATTGCGCTCGACCTCGGCGCGCGCCAGCGCGAGCAGCTCTTCCTCATGACGCAGCGCCCGTTGGTCCGACTGATAGCGATTGTCTTCACTGGCAATCAGGGCACGAAGTTCTTCAACCTCGGCGCGGGCCTGACGCAGCCGCGGGAGAAAATCGCGTTCGTCGAGGCGTACCAGCAGCTGATGTTCGGTCACGCGGTCGCCTTCCTTGACGAGGACGTCACTTACGATCGAGGCGGCGGGCGCGGCGGCTTTGAGCCGTTTGGGGGTTTCCACCTGACCGTACAGTGTGAGGGTCGGCGTCAGGGTGCGGGGCACGACCTCCTGCACCTCCACCCGCCAGATGCGTTCCTTGATCTCCGCCGCCGGTTGCTCCTTTGCGGTTTGAGGTACACGAACATACCCACACCAACCGCAAGGACTGCTACAGGTAGGACAATTTTTCGTGCTGAGTTCACGGCGTAGTGGAGTTTAACAGTTGGGCCACTCAATTATTACGACTGACCGGCGTGGATTTCACAACCTGCCTGGGCGTACACGCTAAGGTGTGGTCTGGACGTGAAAATTTCAAACGCAGCGACTGCTCTCCCTGCGTGTGCCTTACACAGCGCTGCTGGCTGGTTCGGTTCAGGCCGCATCATTGCTGGGCGCCAAGACGTCGCATTCTTGGTGCTGCAACGCCGGCACTTTCCATTTTACCCGGATGTTGACGTGCGAACCGCAGTATACCCCTTCATGTGACGTGGAAACCCGATTAACCGAAGATTTCGGCATTACAAGACGTTCACTCATGAACGCATTGCCGAAACCGTATTGACATCATTCTTGGAGCGTGAGTTTCAGATTTTTCAGATTGTTGCGCATCACGCTCAACCAATCCCCCTCGGCGGGCGTGTTCGCGGCGGGAGCGAACACCACACTCGAGATACCCAATTTTTCGAGTTCCCGAACCGACGAAGGTTCGGTTTCACCTTCCCAGATCATCCCCGTAGCCGGACGCCTAGCTTGCATCGCTTGCAACTCTGCCCACTGCGAGCCGCTGGGAAATTCATCGGGTTCCCAGTGAACGCTTCTCAGATCCAGGCCATAACGCCTGGCGAAATACTGGTAGACAGGGTGCGAGGCAAGCAATATCAGCGGCGGGGTGCGCGACAATGTCGTTTTCACCTGCTGGTCGAGGGACAGAAGATCACGCTCCAACGCTTCGTAGTTGCGTACGAAGTCTCCCTCCGATTCCGGCCGTTTGCGGATCAAGGCGTTCTTGATGGCCGCCGCTTGGCGCGCGGCCAGGGAGAAATCCAGCCAGGTCGTAAACGCGGTCGCGCCGTGGGCATGCTTGTCGCCCGGACCGTGGCTGTGGCTGACGGCTTCGGCGATCGAAATATAGCTGTCCTTGAAACCCGCAGACGTATTCACCAGTTTGCGCTGGGGCAGCGACACCATACTCACCCACTTGGCGTAGTCGGCGCCGTTCAACACGATGAGGTCGGC
>CAMYIN010000215.1 GCA_947258495.1 uncultured Gammaproteobacteria bacterium | reverse complement strand
CAAACTGGAACGGATAAAGGATGTATGCGACATCGGCTGCGGTAACGGTTACCTTACATTTCGACTTGCCGAGTCCGGGTTCAGGACTTTGGGCGTGGACGCTTCTTTTTCCGGCATTGAAGCCGCGAAAAAGGCATACGGAAGTCATTCGGAATTCGCCTGCATCGATATATCTGCAAAGGATAAACTAAGTGCTTTCGCGGAAAATTCTTTCGACGCCGTGGTCGCGAGCGAAGTCATAGAGCATCTGTATCGGCCGTCGGATCTGATGGAAGCCGCAGAACTTCTGTTGCGTCCGGGTGGCGTATTGCTTCTGACTACACCCTATCACGGATACGTAAAATATCTGGCGATGAGTCTGCTGAACAAAATGGACCAGCATCTGGACCCGTTGTGGGACGCCGGTCATATTAAGTTTTTCAGCGTATCTACATTGTCCAGATTGTTGGCTTCTCACGATATGGCGTTGGAGAAGCTCGCTTTTTACGGGCGCGTGCCCCTGCTCTGGAAGAGCATGATCTGTGTTGCCAGGGGCGGGTCCCGCGACGCGCCCCCGCCATCCCCCTCCAACCGTCTGTCCCCGTAGTATGCGTCGCCAATAGGGCGCCCGTGTTCCCCATGTACGTGCTGGGATTGAATTCGTACCACGGCGATTCGGCCGCGTGCCTTCTGAAAGACGGAACGCTGATAGCCGCCGTGGAGGAGGAGCGCTTCCGTCGAAAGAAGCATTGGGCCGGGTTTCCCGCGGAATCCATACGCTATTGCCTGGGGGAAGCGCGGATCACCCTCGATGACCTCGACTGCATCGCGGTAAACAGCAATCCGTATTCCGGTCTATGGGAAAAAACCCGGTACGTGCTTCTTGGGCGGGCGGGGATATCGTTGATACTGGAAAAAATACGAACCCGACGGCGGCGTCAAAACGTCCGCCGTTGCCTGCAACAGGCGTTTCCGCGGCAGACGTTCACGGGAAGCGTGCAGCGAATCGAACATCATCTGGCGCACCTGGGCTCGGCGTATCTGGTCTCGCCGTTCGATGAGGCGGTGGCGGTGTCCGTCGACGGATTCGGAGATTTCAGCAGCACGAGTTGGGGTTTGGGGTCCAACGGGCTGCTGCGCGTCGACGGACGCATACGCTTTCCCCATTCGCTTGGCGTATTCTACCAGGCCATGACGCAGTTTCTGGGTTTCCCGCGATACGGAGACGAGTACAAAGTGATGGGCTTGGCGTCGTACGGCAGAGACAGGTTCGGGGCTGAAATGAAACAGGTCCTCGAACTCGAAGATCTGGGCGGATTCGCTTTGAACCTGCGGTTTTTCCGACATCATGAACGCGGAATGGGATACCAATGGGTGGACAGTGAACCTTACGTTTCGCCGTTGTTTTCGGAGCGGTTGAGAGACCTGTTGGGCCCCGATAGGAAAGAGCACGACGCGATTGATCAGCGGTATAAAGATATCGCGCACTCGGTGCAGCGCCGCTACGAAGAGGCGTTTTTTAATCTCCTCGACCATGGGTACGACGTCTACAAGATCGATAAGCTCGCTTTGGCCGGCGGCTGTGCGATGAACTCGGTGGCCAACGGTCGAATCCGTGAACGAACGCGATTCGACGGCGTGTTCGTTCAACCCGCCGCGGGTGACGCCGGTGGGGCCATCGGTGCGGCGTCGCTGGCGACACAGCGACTCAATGGGACAAGACCGGATTTTGTCATGGATCACGCCTACTGGGGGCCCGAATACTCCAGCCTGGACATGCAACAGCTGGTCGATCGCGAAACAACGCGACTCACGGCCATCGATTGCGAAATACGCCGCATCGAAGATGAGGCTCTATTGTGCGACCATACCGCACGCTTGATTGCGGAAGGCAAGGTCGTGGGGTGGTTCCAGGGCCGTATGGAGTGGGGACCGCGCGCGTTGGGGAATCGGTCCATTCTGTGTGACCCGAGAAGAGGGGATATGCAGCGCATTCTCAATCGGAAGATAAAGAAAAGGGAGCCTTTCAGACCCTTCGCCCCGTCGATAGTGAGAGAGGCCGTTGCGGAGTGGTTTGAAGTTGACGACGACGTCCCCTTCATGATGCAGGTTTATCCCGTGAAGCGGGGCAAGCGCACCGAGATTCCCGCCGTGACCCACGTCGACGGTTCTGGTAGACTGCAGACCGTTTGTAAAAATACCAATCCCCGGTTTTACGCTTTGATCGAAGCCTTTGCCGGCCTGACCGGCGTGCCCATGCTGCTCAATACTTCCTTCAATGAAAACGAGCCCATCGTATGTCGGCCGGAGGAGGCGCTGGATTGTTTTTTACGTACGAAAATGGACGCTTTGGTGTTGCAGGATGTCGTCATTCAGCGGCGTTGATGCGTTGATAAGACTATAATCTTGAGATGACCGAATTCTTGAAAGACCTCTGGGACTTCATGCGAGTCAGGAAGAAGTTCTGGCTGGCTCCCATCATCATCGTGCTATTGCTGCTCGGCGGCCTTCTGGTGTTCGCCCAGGGGTCGGCAATGGCGCCGTTCATATACACCCTCTTTTAACGTTCCCGGTCATGTATCGGCCTGCGCATTCCCGCGCCTTGAGTGGCCGGTGAGCGTCCTTACGACATGGCCCACCTGATTGCGGTCGCCGCAACCGCCCTGGCCGTTCTGCTGTTGCTCAGGACCGCCGAAAGATGGCGTCTCATGGACCATCCCGGTGAACACCGCGAGCACGCGAAGGCCACGCCCATCGTCGGCGGCATCGCCATGTTTTCGGGTTCGACACTGGGGATGCTGTGGCTCGATTGGGGTGTCTCCACGGTTGGACCGCTGATCCTGTCGGGCACGGTGATGCTGGGGGTCGGCATCTGGGACGATCGCCACGATACTTCTTATCTTTTCCGGTTCCTGGGCCAGCTCATCGCCGCCATCGTCATGATCAAGTCGGGAAGCGTGGTTCTGGACGACCTGGGGAACCTGCTGTCGGACCGGCTGCTGCCCTTGAACCGATGGTCGGTGGCCTTGACCTTGTTCGCCACCATCGGCGTCGTCAACGCGTTCAACATGTCCGACGGCATGGACGGCCTTGCCGGCAGCCTGGCACTGGTGACGCTCGTGTCGCTATTCATCGTTGCCTACCTGGCGGGGCGTTTCCTGGAGGCGAACCTGATCCTGGTCGTCGCCGCCGGGTTGTGCGTTTTCCTGCTCTTCAACATGCGTGTATTCGGTTACTCCGGCGCGCGCATTTTCATGGGCGATGCCGGCAGCATGTGGCTCGGCTTGGTGCTGTCGTGGTTCCTGATCAGCCTTTCGCAGGGCGAGCAGCGCGCCATGGCGCCGGTCACGGCATTATGGCTTACCGCGATTCCGCTGTTCGACGCCGTCGGGTCTCTGCTGCGCCGCGCTGTTCGACGCCGATCGCCGTTTCGTGCCGATAGATCGCATTATCACCACTATCTGCTTGCGCTTGGGTTCAACGTGAACGGAGCGCTGTTCGTGGTTGTCGCCTGCGCGATCGCACTGGCGGCGGTCGGCGTGGTCGCCGAGTACGCGGCGGTTCCGGAGAGGTTTATGTTTTCGGGTTTTCTCGTTCTGTTCGCGATCTATGTGACGATCATGGAGATCGCCGAGCGCAGGCTTCGCGAGCGGAACGCATCCAGGGCATAAAAAAACCCCGGGCGACGGACCCGGGGTTTTTGTTCGAACGGAGCTGGCGGTTACTCGTCGCCGAACACGCCCAGCAGATGCAGCAGGCTGGTGAACAGGTTGAAGATGGCTACGAACAAGGTCACCGTCGCCATGATGTAGTTGGTTTCCCCGCCGTGCACGATCTGGCTGGTCTCGTACAGGATCAGTCCGGACATGAGCAGGACGAACATCGCCGATACGGCCAGAGACAGCGCCGGAATGCCGAAGAGCACGGCGGCCAGACCCGCGAGGAAGGCGACCAGGATGCCGGAAAACAGAAACCCGGCCATGAAGCTGAAATCCTTACCCGTGGTCAGAACGTAACCGGACAATCCGAGAAAAATCACACCCGTGCCGCCCATCGCCATCATCACCAGCTGATGGCCGTTCGGTACCGCGCTGACGTAGTAGCTGACGATGGGCCCGAGGGTGAGGCCCATGAAGCCCGTCAGCGCAAATACCAAGAGCAGGCCCCACCCGGAGTTGCGGAAACGGCTGGTGAGAAACAGCAGGCCGAAGTACCCGACCAGCGTGATTATCAGGCCCGGGTGCGGCCAGTGGAGGGCCATGGACAGCCCCGCCGTCGCGGCGCTGAAAAGCAGCGTCATGGACAGCAGCGCATACGTGTTTTTCAGTACCTTATTGACCGCCAGTGTCGATGGCGCCGGGCGGGCAACAGCGGTTTGAATTCTGTCTGATCGCATAAGACCTCCGAAAGTCAATTTCTAATTCGTCCGAAAACTTGCATTCACTGCGGTTTAGGATACGGTATTCCGGGAAAAGTTCAAGAACTCTGACAACTACGTAATATATTCCTCATACATCGGGTCGGTCTGCTTATATTTCAAGGGCTTGTGGGAGGATTGCGAGCACGCGCTCGGCGCTCGCCGGCTCCCAGCGGAGAACCGACGCGGCGCATGCTAGCGGTCTTGTACAACGCCCGGCTTGCGTCGGCGCCAGGCTTGGAGCGGGTGGCGTGTTTGGTTACATTCGCCGGATCGATCGTTCCGGAGTCGGAGTGAGCAGGAGAGGTGGCAGAGTGGTCGAATGCGGCGGTCTTGAAAACCGTTGACTCGAAAGGGTCCGGGGGTTCGAATCCCTCCCTCTCCGCCAATAGACACCGGTGATGAGGCACCGGGAGATAGAGATGGCTGCAGCAGAAAAAGTATTCGATTTCCAAGACAAGTTCGTGTTCGTCGCAGGCGGCACCAGCGGCATCAATCTCGGCATCGCCGAGGCCTTCGCTGCGGCCGGGGCGAAACTGGCGGTCATGAGCCGCTCCGCGGACAAAGTGCAGGCGGCGGTGAAGAAGTTGATGGATCACGGCACGGAGGCGCTGGGTTTCTCTGCGGACGTGCGCGATTACGACGCGGTCGAACGGGCGTTGAAGAACGCGCACGACAGGTTCGGCGCCCTCGACGTGTTGGTGTCCGGCGCCGCGGGCAATTTTCCCGCTCCGGTATTGGGGATGTCGTCGAACGGGTTCAAGGCCGTAGTCGATATCGACCTGGTGGGCACGTTTCACGTGCTGCGGGCGGGCTACGCCTTCTTACGTCGCCCCGGGGCCTGCGTCATCAATATCTCTGCGCCGCAGGCGTCGGTGCCGACCCCGCTGCAGGCGCACGTATGCGCGGCCAAGGCGGGTGTGGACATGTTGACGCGCGTGCTCGCGTTGGAATGGGGCGGCACCGGCGTGCGCATCAATTCCATCGTCCCGGGGCCGATCGCGGGCACCGAGGGTATGGCGCGTCTTGCGCCGACACCGGAGCTGGAGCAGGCCGTGGCCGAGAGCGTGCCCGCGGGCCGCATGGGGGAAACAACAGACGTCTCGAGCCTGGCGCTGTACCTGGCCTGCCCGCTGGCGGAGTACGTCAACGGCGCCGTGATCCCGGTGGACGGCGGCTGGTCGTTGACCGGGTTCGGCGACCTCATGAACCGATTGTCGGCCGCGTACAAACCCGGCCCGCGATGATCGCGACGGGCGCTCTCGATCACGTGGATACTCTGACCCGAGCGCGGACAAACGGTCTAATCCATGACGCCTTCGACCGCATGGCGCATCGCCGGGACGACGCCGCCTGGCTCGAGCGCTGCCTGCGCCGGTCCAACACCCGCGTCGTGCCTGTCTGGAATCAAAAGAACCTCATCGACGTCGATAAGCGCTGTGCCGTGACGCTGGCGCCGAAGGACATGGCCCGAGGCGAACCCGCTTTGCAGAGATCGGTGCTGATGGGCCGCGATGACGCGCACATCTATATTGCCTATCGCTGCGAAGGCGAAGCCGATCCGCCGGCGGATCTGCCATTCGATGACGGTGTTTCCTTCGAAGACCTGAGGAAGGTAGGTCCCGTGTTGGCGGATCGGGACGCCGCGCTGCTGGCGTACGCCAAGGGCATGTGTTACTGGCACGAGCGCCACCGGTTCTGCGGCGTCTGCGGGGCGGCCACGATCAGCGCCAAGGCCGGCCATCTGAGAACGTGCAGCGATCCGGCTTGTGCAGCTGTCCATTTTCCAAGGACCGATCCCGCCGTCATCGTTCTCGTTCATTGCGGCGATGGATGTCTGCTGGGTCGCCAGAGTCGATGGCCCGAGGGGGTATACTCCACACTCGCCGGCTTTGTCGAACCCGGAGAATCCGCCGAACAGGCGGTGGAACGGGAAGTCGCCGAAGAGACCGGGGTGCGCATGGAGGGATTGTCTTACCATTCCTCTCAGCCGTGGCCGTTTCCCGCTTCTTTGATGTTGGGATTTCACGCGCGGGCGGCCCGGCAGCCGATTTGCAGACACGACGGCGAACTGGAAGCGGCGCGCTGGTTTACGCGCGAACAGGTCGCACGAGCGATAGCGGGCCGAGGACCGTTGCGGCTCCCGCCGGCGTTCTCGATATCGAGAAAGTTGATTGAAGATTGGTGCAAGTGAAGCGTTTCCCGGCACCATCGCGAACAATCCAGTCACTTTGGAGATTCGTATGAAATTTCAAGGCAAGACCTTGACCGTGGACATGCTTGAAGACGGTATTGCGGAGCTTCGCTTCGACTGCCAGCAGGGTTCAGTCAACAAATTCGACGCCATTACGCTGTCGGAATTGGGACACGTCGTCGAGGAGTTGGGGAGTAACGGCGACGTCCGAGGGCTCTGTCTCAGCAGCGGCAAGAACGTTTTTGTCGTCGGCGCCGACATTACCGAGTTTTCACAGTGGTTCGCGAAGGAGCACGAGGAACTCGTCGAAGACCTGCTGCGCATACACAAGACCTTTTCCGCGATCGAGGATCTTCCTTTTCCCACCGTCGCGGCCATCAACGGGTTCGCGCTCGGAGGCGGATTCGAAGTCTGCCTCGCGTGCGATTACCGCATCGTATCGACGCAGGCCCGCGTCGGCCTTCCGGAAATCAAGCTGGGGATATTTCCGGGGTGGGGGGGTACCATCCGTTTGCCGCGGTTGATCGGCGCCGACAACGCCCTCGAGTGGATCGGTTTCGGCCAGGACAAACGGCCCCGGGAGGCGCTGGAACAGGGGGCGGTCGATGCGGTCGTCGAACCGGACCGGTTGCGGGCGGCGGCGATTCAGCTGCTGAACCAATGCATCGACGGCAAGCTCGATTACCAGGCACGCCGCGTCGAAAAACGCATGCCCCTGCGATTGACCGATGTCGAACGCACCATGGTGTTCGAGACCGCGAAAGCCGTGGTAAGCGCCAAGGCGGGCCCGCACTATCCGGCGCCGATGACGGCCTTGAAATGCATGGAACAACACGCGGTGCTCGAACGCGATGACGCATCAAGGATCGAGACGGAGGCGTTCGCGCAGTTGTCGCAGACCGAGGCTGCGCACAACCTGGTCGGATTATTTCTGAACGACCAGGCGCTGAACCGCGCCGCCAAGTCGTATTCCAGACAAGCCGAGCCCGTCGCCCTGGCTGCGGTGCTGGGCGCCGGCGTCATGGGCGGGGGTATCGCCTATCAGACGGCGCGACGCGGCGTACCCATCGTCATGAAAGATATCAACCCCAAAGCCATTGAATCCGGTCTTTCGGAGGTGCGCAGCCTGCTCCTGAAGCAGGTGGCTCGCGGAAGATTGACGCCGGAGAAAATGGGCGAGGTGCTTACCCGGGTCAATCCGACGCTTACCTACGGAGACGTTGCTCCGGCAGACCTGGTAGTGGAAGCGGTGGTGGAGAAGGAGGAAGTGAAAACGTCGGTGCTGCAGGAACTGGAAACGGTGATCGACGACGCCGCCGTCATTGCCTCCAACACGTCGACGATCTCGATCTCGAAACTGGGGACAGCACTGAAACATCCGCAAAGATTCTGCGGCATGCATTTCTTCAATCCGGTTCCGGTGATGCCGCTGGTGGAAGTCATCCGCGGAGACGGAACTTCCGAGCAGGCCATCGCCACCACGGTGTCGTTCGCAAAAAACATCGGTAAGAACCCGATCGTAGTCAAGGATTGCCCCGGTTTTCTCGTCAACCGGGTATTGTTTCCCTACCTCAACGCCTTTTCGGCCCTGCTTCGCGACGGCGCCGATTTCCGCCAGGTGGACCGCGTAATGGAAGGCTTCGGCTGGCCCATGGGACCGGCCTATCTGCTGGACGTCATTGGTCTGGACATTGCCTGCCACGCCGGCGCGGTGTTGGCCGAGGGATATCCGGACCGCATGCGTACGGGCTATGAGACCGCTGTAGAAGCGCTCTACAAGGCGCAGAGATTGGGGCAGAAATCGGGGCGCGGGTTTTATCAATACGAGACCGAGCGCAGCGGCAAGCCGAAAAAGAAAGTCGATGAATCGGTGTACGGAACGATCGCCTCCGTGCGCAACGGGGAGCGTAAATTCGATGACCAGGCTATCGTCGATCGCATGATGCTGCCGTTGTGCCTGGAGACGGTCCGCTGTCTCGAAGACGGCATCGTAGACTCGCCGGTCACCGCGGACATGGGTCTGATCTGGGGGATCGGATTTCCGCCTTTTCGCGGCGGCGCGCTGCGATACATCGACACCATCGGCGTTGCCGCGTTCTGCGATACCGCCGAAAGATACGCGGAGCTCGGAGCGTCATACCGGCCGAGCGAACGTCTTCGCGCCATGGCCGCAGACGGCGCATCGTTTTATCGCGGAACAAACCCCCGTGCGTAAGCACGGGGATGGACGCGATGCCCGCACGGTATCGTGCGGGCCACGGACGAGGTCGGGTGCGGCTTTGCCGACAACCGACAGAGTCCAGTGTATCCCGGCGTAGCCGGGATGATTCCCCACGTATAGGCGCGGGGAGATTCAACCGGAGACAAGAAAATGACCACAAACAGCCAAGACGCCGTCGTCATCGACTGTGTTCGCACACCGATGGGGCGTTCCAAGGGCGGCGTGTTCCGGCACGTGCGCGCGGAGACACTCTCGGCCCGGCTCGTGGACGCCTTGTTCGAGAGAAATCCAGCCCTGGACCCTTCCGAGGTCGACGACGTGATCTGGGGATGCGTGAATCAAACCCTGGAGCAGGGCGTCAATATCGCCCGCAACATGGCGCTCAAGAGCGTTATACCGAGCTCGGTGAGTGCGCAGACGGTCAATCGCCTGTGTGGCTCGTCGATGCAGGCGATCCACTGTGCGGCGCAGGCAATTCTCGCCGGACAGGGCGATTTCTACGTCGTGGGCGGCGTCGAACACATGGGACACGTAGCCATGACCCACGGTATCGACATCGATCCCGCGCTGAGCAAATACGTCGCCAAGGCGGCGGGCATGATGGGCATGACGGCGGAGCTGTTGGCGCGCATGCACGGGATCACCCGCGAGCAGCAGGACCAGTTCGGGGCGCGGTCGCAGCAACGCGCCTCTGCGGCGACCCTGGAAGGGCGATTCGCGAACGAGATTGTGGCCGTCGAGGGGCACGACGAAGACGGCAACCGGGTGTTGTGCACCCAAGACGAAGTCGTTCGCGCCGACACTACGCCGGAAGTGTTGAGTACGCTGAAACCGGTGTTCGACCCCGTGAACGGCACTGTCACCGCGGGGACGTCGTCGGCGGTGTCCGACGGCGCCTCGGCGTTGATCGTGATGTCTGCGGCGCGGGCGAAATCCGCAGGGGTCGAGCCCATGGCGCGGATCCGGGCCATGGCCACCGCCGGGGTCGACCCTTCGATCATGGGCTACGGTCCGGTGCCGGCCACGAAAAAAGCACTCGAACGTGCGGCGCTAACCCTGGACGACGTGGATTTCGTCGAACTCAACGAGGCCTTTGCCGCGCAATCGCTGCCGGTGCTGAAGGATCTGGGTCTGCTGGACGACCTCGATGAAAAGGTGAACGTGAACGGCGGCGCCATCGCGCTCGGCCACCCGCTCGGTTGCTCCGGTGCGCGCATCTCGACCGCGTTGTTGAACATCATGCGGGACCGGAACGGTGCGTTGGGATTGGCGACGATGTGCATAGGCATGGGACAGGGCATAGCAACCGTGTTTGAACGCGTTTAGCCGCTTCGCAGGTTTCCGATTTTGAGCGCTCTGCAACGCTGTGCGACAATAACAGCCGGCAGGCGTAGCGAACAACAGTCAACAATATCCGCAACGCCCTCGCAAACTTGACGGCGTGCGCGGCGCGCCCATTCACTATTCGATTATGTTTGTCCAGGTAAATTATGTCTGACCTCCGAGACAAGGCGCTCGCATATCACGAGCACCCCAAACCAGGGAAAATCTCCATCAAGCCGACCAAGCCGTTCACCACCGCCGGGGACCTGTCGCTTGCGTACACGCCGGGCGTGGCCGAACCCGTGCTGGCGATCGCCGCCGCCGAGTCCGAGGCCTACCGCTACACGAACAAAGGCAATCTCGTCGCCGTGATCACCGACGGCAGCGCGGTGCTGGGGCTGGGGGACGTGGGGCCGCTGGCGGGCAAACCGGTAATGGAAGGCAAGGCGGTGTTGTTCAAGCGGTTCGCAGACCTCGACGTCTTCGACATTGAGATCAAAGCGCCGAGTACGGAGGCATTTATCGAAACCGTGGTCAACATCGCGCCGACCTTCGGCGCCATCAATCTGGAGGACATCGCGGCGCCGAAATGTTTCGTCATCGAGAATTCCGTCAGAGAACGGGTGGATATACCCGTTTTCCATGACGATCAGCATGGCACGGCGGTCATCGTCTGCGCCGGGCTGTTGAACTCGCTGGAACTTCAGGGGAAGCGGCTCGAGGGCGCACGCATCGTCGTTCTGGGCGCAGGGGCCGCCGGGATCGCGACCACGCGTCTGCTCATCGCCCTCGGTTCCAAGCGCGAAGACATTATCCTCGTAGACCGTAAAGGCGTGATTCATACGGGCCGCACGGATGTCAACATCTACAAGCAGGCCTACGCCGTGGACACACCACTGAGGACCTTGCGGGAGGCGATGCTGGGCGCCGACGTGTTCATAGGCGTTTCCGGGCCCGACCTGGTGACGCCGGATATGGTTAAGGTCATGGCCGACCGGGCGATCGTGTTCGCGCTCTCCAATCCGATTCCCGAAATCATGCCCAACGTGGCCCGGGCGGCGCGCGACGACATCATCATGGCGACCGGTCGCTCCGACTTTCCCAACCAGGTGAACAATTCCCTGTGTTTTCCGTTCTTGTTTCGTGGCGTGCTGGATGCCGGGGTGCACCGCATCGACGAGAACATATTGGTCGCCGCCACGCGTGCGCTCGCGGACCTGGCCAAGGAGCCGGTGCCGCCGGAAGTCCTCGAGGCTTACGGCGTGGCCGAACTTACGTTCGGACCGGACTACATCCTGCCGACGCAATTCGATCCGCGGCTGATCGAGACCGTGCCGGCGCGTATCGCCGAGGTGGTTTGCGCCCGGGAGGAGGTGGCCACCGTCGGCGCCGGTACCGCATAACAATCTAGCAATTCAGGTTACAAAGACCATGAAAGTTCATGAATATCAAGGAAAACAGCTGTTACAGAGCTACGGGGTCGCAACCCCGCGCGGGCGCGTCTGTTTTACCGTCGACGAGGCGGTCGACGCCGCCGAGGAAATCGGCGGCGATCTCTGGGTGGTAAAAGCGCAGATCCACGCCGGCGGCCGCGGCAAGGGCGGCGGCGTGCGCTTGGCCCGCTCCCTGGACGAAGGCCGGCGGCACGCGGGCGACATCCTGGGGATGACCCTGGTGACCCACCAGACCGGCCCGGAGGGTAAGGTGGTAAAGCGGTTGCTGGTCGAAGCGGGCGCCGACATCGAGCGCGAATTCTACGTAGGCATGGTGGTCGATCGCTCGGCGCAGCGGGTCGTGGTCATGGCGAGTTCGGAAGGCGGCACCGAGATCGAGGAAGTGGCGGCAAAGACCCCGGAAAAGATCCATAAGGCAGCCGTCGACCCGGTCGCCGGTCTGACCAAGGAACAGGCCATGGACCTGGTGGCAAAGATCGGCTTGCCGGAGGCCGTACTGGAACGCGGCGCGGAGTTCCTGCGGGGCTTGTATCGCGTCTACTGGGAGACCGACGCCTCGCTGGCGGAGATCAACCCCTTGATCCTCACCGCGGACCAACAGGTGTTGGCCCTGGACGCCAAATTCAACTTCGACGACAACGCCTTGTTCCGACAGCCCCAGGTGCACGAGTTGCGGGATCTCGACGAAGAGGACGCCAACGAAATCGAGGCCTCCAAGTACGGTTTGAGCTACATTGCCCTGGACGGCAACATCGGCTGCCTGGTCAACGGTGCCGGCCTGGCGATGGCGACCATGGACATCATCAAGCTCTACGGCGCGGAACCGGCGAATTTCCTCGACGTCGGCGGCGGGGCGACTACGGAACAGGTCACCGAGGCCTTCGTCATCATGATGCGCAATCCCAATCTGAAGGCCATCCTGGTGAACATATTCGGCGGCATCATGCGTTGCGACGTCATCGCCGAAGGCTTGGTGAACGCCGCCAAAGAAGTGCATCTGTCGGTACCCCTGGTGGTCCGCCTCGAGGGCACCAATGTGGACAAGGGGCGCGAGATCATCGCCCAGTCGGGCATCGAAATCACATCCGCCACGACCATGGCAGACGCCGCGGAAAAGGTCGTGGCGGCCGCGGGAGGGTAGCGAATGGCCATATTGATCGACAAGAATTCCCGCGTGGTGACCCAGGGGATCACCGGCAAGACGGGGGAGTTCCACACCAAGTACTGCGTGGAATATGCCTGCGGCAAGGAATGTTTCGTCGCCGGCGTCACCCCCGGAAAGGGCGGCCAGCAGGTGGAGGGCATTCCCGTGTTCGACACGGTCAAGGAGGCGCAGGCGCAGACCGGCGCCAACGTCTCGGTCATCTACGTGCCGCCGCGGTTCGCCGCCGCGGCCATCGACGAGGCGGTGGAGGCCGGCATGGAAGTCGTGATCTGCATCACCGAGGGCGTGCCGGTCAAGGACATGATCCTGACGCGCTACAAGATGCGGGGAAACCCGACCATCCTGGTGGGGCCCAACTGTCCCGGCGTCATCACGCCGGAGGAGATCAAGATCGGCATCATGCCGGGGTACATACACAAGAAAGGGCCGATCGGGGTGGTGTCCCGCTCCGGGACGCTGACCTACGAGGTCGTGGATCAGTTGACCCAGCTGGGCCTGGGACAATCCACCTGCATAGGCATCGGCGGCGATCCCGTGAACGGTCTCAAACACCTCGACGTGATGCGGCTCTTCAACGACGATGCGCACACCGAAGGGGTGGTGATGGTGGGCGAGATCGGCGGCTCGGACGAAGAGGAATGCGCCGCCTGGGTCAAGCAACACATGCGCAAACCGGTGGTCGGATTCATCGCCGGGGTCACCGCGCCGCCCGGCAAGCGCATGGGGCACGCGGGCGCCATCATATCCGGAGGCAAGGGCACCGCGGTTGAAAAAATCGCGGCCCTCGAAGACGCCGGCATCCGGGTGACGCGGAACCCCGCCGACATCGGCACGTTGATGAAACAGGCGTTGAAGTAAGCCGCGCCGAACTGCCCGACAGCGGCCTCGCGGCCGCCGCGTACACGATTAGTCCAGGGCCTTGACCACGGCCTCGATGCTGTCCTTGGCGTCGCCGAACAGCATGCGGGTGTTTTCGCGGTAGAACAGGGGATTGTCCACGCCCGCGTAGCCGGTGGCCATGCTGCGCTTCAACACGATCGCGGTTCCCGCCTTCCACACCTCCAGCACCGGCATACCCGCGATGGGGCTGTTGGGGTCTTCCTGCGCCGAGGGGTTGACGATGTCGTTGGCGCCGATGACCATGGCGACGTCGGTGTTCGGAAAGTCCTCGTTGATCTCGTCCATCTCCAGGACGATGTCGTAGGGCACCTTGGCTTCCGCCAGCAGCACGTTCATGTGTCCCGGCATGCGCCCGGCCACCGGATGGATGCCGTAACGGACTTTGACGCCGGCGCTTCTGAGTTTCTGCGTCAATTCCGAAACCGCGTGTTGCGCGTGGGCGACGGCCATGCCGTAACCCGGCACGATGATCACTTCCTTCGCGCCCTGCAGCAGCTCGGCGGTCTCCTCCGCCGACACCGCGGTGACCTCCCCGGTATCGCCCGCGGCCGCCGCCGCGGTGCCGCCTTCGGTGCCGAAACCGCCCATGATGACCGCGAGGAAGCGGCGGTTCATGGCCCGGCACATGATGTAGCTCAGGATCGCGCCGCTGGAGCCCACCAGGGCCCCGGTGACGATGAGCAGATCGTTGGACAACATGAAGCCGGTGGCCGCCGCCGCCCAGCCGGAATAGCTGTTCAGCATGGAGATCACCACCGGCATGTCGGCGCCGCCGATGGCCATCACCATGTGCACGCCGAAGGCGAAGGCGATGAGAGTCATGATGATCAGAGGTATCAAGCCGCCGCCGGTGCTCTCGGCGTCGAGGAACTCCGCCCCCAGCCAGACGCACACCAGCAGCCCCGCCAGGTTCAGCCAGTGCCGCGCCGGCAGGATCAACGGCGCGCTTTTGATGACCGCCTGCAGCTTGCCGAAGGCAATCACCGAGCCGGTGAAGGTGATGGCGCCGATGAACACACCGAGGTAGATCTCGACTTCGTGAATGGTCTCCTCTGCGCCTTCGTATTGCACGCCCGGATCGACGTAGTTGGCGAATCCCACCAGCACTGCCGCGAGCCCGACGAAGCTGTGCAGCATGGCCACCAGCTGCGGCATTGCGGTCATCTGCACCCGGGCGGCGACGATGAATCCGACGGTGGCGCCGATAGCCATCATGGCGATGATGAGGCCCAGCCCCGAGACGCGATCGCTGGAGATCGTGGCGATGATGGCGATCGCCATGCCGATGATGCCGTAGACGTTGCCGCGACGCGCGGATTCCTGGTGGCTCAGGCCGCCGAGGCTGAGGATGAAAAGGATACTGGCGACGATGTAGGATGCGGTGACGACTCCCGCGGGCATGGGGTAGGCTCCTATTTACGAAACATCTTCAGCATGCGCTGGGTGACGAGAAAACCTCCGGCGACGTTGACGGTGGCGATGAGGACCGACACCGCAGCGAGAAACACGACGATGCCGCTGGGGGCGCCGATCTGGAGTATCGCGCCAATAATGATGATGCCGCTGATGGCGTTGGTGACGCTAATGAGCGGCGTGTGCAGCGCCGGCGTTACCGACCAGATCACCTGGTAGCCGACGAATATCGCCAGCACGAAGACGATGAAGTGGCTCATGAACGCGGGAGGCGCCACCGAACCCATGGCGAGCAGTGCAATAATTCCGACCGCCATGAAGCCCATGGTGAACCAGGCGGACGGTTTCTTCACTTCTATCGGTGGCGCCTCGGCAGCGGCCGGCGCCGGTTTCGGTTTCGGCGGCGTCATCGAAATCTTCGGAGGCGGCGGCGGCCAGGTGACCTCGCCCTCTTTGATGACGGTGGCCCCGCGTATCGCTTCGTCCTCCATGTCGACGACGATGTTGCCGTCTTTTTCCGCGGTGAGGTCGGTAAGCAGGTGGCGTAGATTGGTAGCGTAGAGCTGGCTCGACTGGGTCGGCAGCCGGCTCGGCAGATCGGTGTGCCCGATCAGGGTCACCCCGTGTTTGACCACCACCTGGCCGGGCTCGGTCAGTTCGCAGTTGCCGCCTTGCTCCGCCGCCAGATCGACGACGACGCTGCCGTGGCGCATGGATTCGACCATGTCGGCGGATATGAGCCGGGGCGCCGGCTTGCCGGGGATGAGCGCGGTGGTGATGATGATGTCGACGTCCCGCGCCTGCTCGCGGAACAGCGCCATCTCCGCGTCGATGAAGGCCTGGCTCATTTCCTTGGCGTATCCGCCCGCGCCGCTGCCTTCCTCCTCGTACTCGAGCTCAAGAAATTCCGCACCCATGCTTTCCACCTGCTCCTTCACCTCGGGGCGGGTGTCGAAGGCCCGCACAATCGCGCCCATGGACCCGGCGGCGCCGATGGCGGCGAGTCCGGCCACGCCGGCGCCGATGATCAATACCTTGGCGGGCGGCACCTTGCCGGCGGCGGTGATCTGGCCGGTGAAAAAGCGCCCGAAGTGGTGGGCGGCCTCGACCACCGCCCGGTATCCGGCGATGTTCGCCATCGAACTCAAGGCGTCCATCTTCTGTGCGCGCGAGATGCGGGGTATGGAATCCATGGCCAGCACCGTGGCGCGCCGCGCGACCAGCGCGTCCATCAGTTCCGGGTTCTGCGCCGGCCAGATGAAGCTGATCAGGGTGCCGCCCTCGCGCAACAGCCCCGTCTCCGGTTCACCGAGCTCGGGGTGCAGCTCCGGCGGGCGCACCTTGAGGACGATGTCGGACTGGGCCCACAATTCGCGAACGTCGGAGACGATCTCCGCGCCCGCTTCGCGGTAGGCGTCGTCGCTGAACTTGGCCGCCTCGCCGGCCCCTGCTTCCACGGCGACGCTGAAGCCCAGGTCCTGAAGCTGCGTGACGACGTCGGGGGTGGTCGCAACCCGCCGCTCCTCCGCGTGGACCTCTTTGGGGACTCCGATTCTCATTGTGCTTGGTGACTTTCGCGGTTTCTTATTATCGGATTGCGGCGCAATTCTCCTATATGCAGCGCTGCATTGCAACAAAGTCCGCCGCGGGGATTTCAGTGCGCGAACCGGAGCACACTGTGCGCATGCGTGTTCGCCGCCTCGAGACAATCGCGGCGCTACGCGGCTTGGGACAGAGACTCCAAGGCCTTCGTCGTCGAATCGTCGAGATCGCCGAACGAGACGCCTACTCCTCGCTTGTCTTCCCGCACGACTTCGCCGGGGAGTCGGAGCCAGCGCTGGCGGGTACCGAACGCCATTGGAAACACGATCTCCACCGGGGCCCGCACGCGGAACGGACGCTCGACTTCGACGAACGCACCGAGTGGGCTCAGGTCCCGGATCCGGGCCCCGATCCACCCCACTCCGTCGTGATAGAGGCGCACGTTCAAGGTCAGTTTGCAGCGATCGATACGCCGACGGCGCTGTTCTTGCTGGGTCTGCGCCGCTTCTATCCTCTCGGTTTGTGCATAGGTAAAGAAGTCGCGCGGCAAGCGGGTGAAGCGGAAACGAACGCGTCCGACATCGAGCAGATCCCCCTCTTTGAGTAGACAGGAGCTCACCGGGCGCAGGCCCACACGCACGCCGTTTTTGGAATGGGTGTCGTGTACGGTGAACGTCCCGTCGCTGTTGCGGACGATTTCGGCGTGAAACCGGGACACGGAACGGTCGGCGAGTCGCAATTCGTTGTTCGGGTGGCGACCGATGCGAAACATCTGCGTCGAGATTTCGGATTTCATGAGCCGGCGCCGGACGAGGCGATACAGGTACGCGTAAGGCCGAATGTTGGTTGAGCGTGCGCGCAGCCTCAATCCGAGCAGGATCAAGAACAACACGATCACCCCACCAATCAGCACCCCCTCCCGGGGACCCAATTCCATCTTATTATTTCCCCCAGAATACGGAACCGTGCGCCGATACCCGGCGGCTACGATTAAATACAGCAAGAGTACCCGATTTCAAATTGTGCCCCAAGTAATCCGATGGTTCTGGCCCGGCGCGATATCGGTATTCTAATTAACCGTTTTCAAAGGGAAAAACACCATTGCATTGTATCCCGCACGTACCATCCGGCGATCAAATCCGGTATTCTCCCGTCCCCGTTTCCTTTCATTGAACGATAGTAATATGGAAATCAATCAGTTGTTCGACAGGCTTGAGAACGTGCGTGACCGCACCGAGGCCCTCAGGGGGTATCTTTGACTTCGACAGCAAGCAACTAAGGCTCGAAGAGGTCCGGTTGGAGCTGGAGCAGCCGTCGGTGTGGAGCGACCCGGAACGGGCCCAGACGCTGGGTCAGGAACGCGTTCGCCTGGAGCGCGTCATCGACGTGCTGTTGCGCCTGGACAAAGAATCCGGCGAACTCACGGAACTGCTGCAACTGGCTCAGGACGAGGACGACGTGGAAACCGTTGCCGCCATCACCGCCGATATCGGCCGCCTGGAGCAGGCGCTGTCGGAGCTCGAGTTCAAGCGCATGTTCTCGGGAGAAACGGACGAGCACAACGCGTTCCTGGATATTCAGTCGGGTTCCGGCGGAACCGAAGCCCAGGATTGGGCGAACATGCTCTTGCGCATGTATCTGCGGTGGGCGGAGGCGAAGGGGTTCCGAGCCGAGATCGTGGAACTCTCCGAGGGCGAGGTTGCCGGGATAAAGAGTGCGACCGTGAAAGTGACCGGAGATTATGCATACGGGTATCTACGTACCGAGACCGGGATTCATCGGCTGGTGCGCAAATCACCCTTTGATTCCGGCCATCGCCGCCACACGTCGTTCGCCTCGGTGTTCGTATATCCGGAAGCCGACGAGGACATCGCGATAGAGGTCAACCCGGCGGAATTGCGCGTCGACACCTACCGGGCGAGCGGCGCCGGGGGCCAGCACGTCAATCGCACCGACTCCGCGGTACGCATTACCCACCTGCCGTCCGGCATCGTCGTGCAATGCCAGAACGACCGCTCGCAGCACCGCAACAAGGCCGAGGCCATGCGCATGCTGAAGGCGCGTTTGTACGATGCGGAACTGCGGCGACGACGCGCCGAGCAGCAGCAACTGGAGGACAGCAAGGCCGACATCGGCTGGGGACAGCAGATCCGCTCCTACGTCTTGGATCAGTCCCGTATCAAGGATCTCAGAACCGGGGTGGAGGTCGGCGACACCCAGGCGGTCCTGGACGGCGATCTGGACCGTTTCATCGAGGCCAGCCTCAAGGCGGGAGTCTGAATGCTTCTAATCCAGATTCTAGTTACTAATAATAAAACTATGATAATAAAAGCATAATGCAGGACGATAACGAGCAAATCAAGCAGCGGCGGGCAAAGCTGTCAACGCTCAGGGAGCAGGGCAACCCGTATCCCAACGACTTCCGCCGCGACGCCGTGGCGGCGGCCCTGCACGCGGATTACGAGGACAGGGATGCCGACGAGCTGGAACGGGCGGCGACACGGGTACGGGTCGCCGGCCGCTTGATGAGCCGGCGGGTAATGGGTAAGGCGAGCTTTGCCCACATCCAGGACATGTCCGGCCGCATCCAGCTGCACGTGCAGCGAGACCTGCTGCCACCGGGTTTCTATAACGAACAATTCAAGAAATGGGACATCGGCGACATCGTCGGCGCCTCCGGCGTGCTTTTCAAGACCAAGACCGGCGAACTCACGGTTCGGGTTGGCGAGATGCGTCTGTTGACCAAGGCGCTGCGTCCGCTCCCGGAAAAATTCCACGGCGTCAGTGACCAGGAAATACGTTATCGCCAGCGCTACCTGGATCTGTTGATGAACGAGCCGACGCGCCGGACCTTCAACCTCCGTTCCCGGATGGTAGATTTCCTGCGACGATTCTTCATCGCGCGAAATTTTCTGGAAGTGGAAACGCCGATGATGCAGGCCATACCGGGCGGCGCCCTCGCGCGCCCCTTTCAGACCCACCACCATGCCCTGGATATGGACCTTTTTCTGCGTATCGCGCCGGAACTGTATCTCAAGCGCCTGGTGGTGGGCGGCTTCGAACGCGTGTTCGAGATCAACCGCAACTTTCGCAACGAGGGCATCAGCACGCAGCATAATCCGGAATTCACCATGCTCGAGTTCTATCAGGCCTACGCCGATTATCTCGACTTGATGGATTTGACCGAGGAACTGCTGCGGCAAATGGCGGAGGAAGTGCTGGGTACTACGGTACTCACGTACCAGGGTGCGGAGTTCGATCTGGCGAAGCCGTTCCCGCGCACCACCGTGCGCGACGCCATTCTGCAATACAATCCCGAGTTGAACGCCGCCGACATCGAGGACCGGGAAACCATGGCCGAGGTGGTGTCGAATCTGGGGCTTCCGGTACGACCCGGTTACGGTGTCGGCAAGCTGCAGCTCGAAGTGTTCGAAAAGACCGTCGAATACCGACTGCAGGAGCCCACTTACGTCGTCGCCTATCCGCTCGAGGTCTCGCCGTTGTCGCGCGCCAATGAGCAGGACCCCACGGTCGCCGATCGCTTCGAGCTGTTCATCGCCGGGCGCGAAATCGCCAACGGGTTTTCGGAATTGAACGATCCCGAAGACCAGAGCGAGCGGCTGCGCGGCCAGGTAAAAGAAAAGCAGGCCGGTGACGACGAAGCCATGTACTTTGACGCCGACTACATCAAGGCGCTGGAGTACGGCATGCCGCCCACCGCCGGCGAAGGCATAGGGATCGACCGTCTGGTGATGCTGTTCACCGACAGTCCGTCCATTCGTGACGTCCTTCTGTTCCCCCACATGCGTCCGGAGTCTCAGTAAGAAATATGTTACAATACAGAGAGTTACAAGATATACATGGATAGGATTGTAACCGTCGTTTCGCTCGCCTGCCGCCGCTAGCGCAGCCACCGCACAGTCTTCCTCCATGAGTTCACTGATGCGATCGCTGCCGCTGTTTATCGGTCTGCGCTATACCCGCGCCAAGCGGCGCAATCATTTCATTTCATTCATTTCTCTGATATCGATGCTGGGCATCACCTTGGGGGTGTGGGCGCTGATCACGGTGCTTTCGGTGATGAACGGATTCGAGCGTGAGCTGCGGGAGCGCATCCTCGGCGTCGCGTCGCACGTCAATGTGCGTGCCGCCGGTGACTGGATGGACGATTGGCGCGTCCTGGATCCGCTGTTGACCGCGGACGCGGATATCGTCGGCCGCGCCCCCTACATCTTGGCCCAGGGCATGCTCAATAAGGGTTCCGAGGTGGCGGGAGCGTTGATTCGTGGCGTGTTACCGGAACACGAGAAAAGCGTGTCGGAAATCGCAGACAACATGCTCGACGGCCGTTTGGACCATCTCCGTGCCGGTGAATTCGGCATCGTCATCGGCAGCGCGTTGGGGCGCCAGTTGGGACTCTCCCTCGGCGACAAGGTCACACTGATCGCGCCCAAGGGACAGGTCACGCCCGCGGGGCTGCTGCCCCGATTGAAGCGCTTTACAGTCGTGGGCGTGTTCCAAATCGGTATGTACGAGTACGACGCCGGCCTGGTGTTGATCCACCTCGACGACGCCGGCCGGCTTTACCGCAGCGAAGGGCGGGTGAGCGGAGTCCGCCTCAAACTCGCGGACGTCTACGACGCGCCGCTCGTGCGTCGTGATCTGGAACTGGCGCTCGGGCCGTCGTACTTCGTCTCCGACTGGACCCGGGAGCACGCGAATTTTTTCCGCGCCCTGAAGATCGAAAAACGAGTGATGTTCATCATCTTGTTCCTGATCGTAGCCGTCGCCGCCTTCAATATCGTTGCCACCTTGGTGATGGTCGTGACGGACAAGCAATCGGATATTGCCATCCTCCGAACCCTCGGCATGAGCCCCAAAGCCATCATGGGGGTGTTCATTGTGCAGGGAGTCGTCATCGGCATCATCGGAACGATCGCAGGAGGCGCCACCGGCGTAGTGACGTCGTTGAACATCGAGACGCTCGTGCCTTTTTTCGAGGGCCTGTTCGGAGTCCAGTTTTTTCCTGCGGACGTCTACGTAATCAGCGATTTTCCGGCGGAGATGCACTGGAAGGACGTCATCAGAATCACCGCGGCATCGATGTTCATGAGCGTCCTGGCGACCTTGTACCCCGCTTGGCGGGCGGCGCGGACGCAGCCCGCAGAGGCGCTGCGATATGAGTGAAACCGGCACGTCGGTGCTGCGCTGCGCGGGTTTGGAAAAGACGTTCCTCCAGGGGTCCGGAATCGCCGTCGAGGTGCTCAAGGGCGTGGATCTGGAGGTGGGCTCCGGGGAGCAGATCGCGGTGGTCGGTGCCTCGGGATCGGGGAAAAGCACCTTGCTGCATCTGCTCGGCGGTCTGGACAACCCCACCGCAGGCAGCGTGTTCGTCACCCGTAAAAGACTCAGTGATCTCAACGAGACCGCTCGCGGCAGACTGCGTAATCGCGCGCTCGGATTCGTGTATCAGTTTCACCATTTGTTGCCGGAGTTCTCCGCGCTGGAAAATGTGGCGATGCCCTTGCTGGTGGCCGGAGAGGGGCCGGAATCGGCGCTCGGCCGCGCGGCCGACGTTCTCGAGCGGGTCGGCCTCGGGCACCGTGTGCACCACAAACCGGGGGAACTGTCGGGCGGCGAGCGGCAACGCGCCGCGGTCGCCCGGGCTCTGGTTACGCATCCGCTGTGCGTTCTCGCGGACGAGCCGACCGGAAACCTCGATCGGCGCACCGCGGATCAAGTCTGGGGACTAATGCTGGAGTTGAACCGCGAGTTGAACACCAGTCTGGTGGTGGTCACTCACGACCCTGAACTGGCGATGAAGATGCAGCGGGTGCTGCGCCTGGTGGATGGGAAGTTGACGTCGGCTCCGGACTAGCGCGGATGCGGTGCTTGTGCGCCGCCGAAACGACCTTTGACTTCGCCTTCTTCAGCGCCGCCCGGATACGATGTCGCCGGCGTCGGTCCTTCCAAACCCTGATCACCTTGATGCGCCACAGCACGCGCACCGTCCAATAGCCCAGGGTCGCCAACGCGCTGCCCACGATCAGACAACCCAGCCAAAGCGCCGCGAGTTGCGAACCGAGAAATCCGAAGGTAATTTGTTCCAGCGGCATGGCGTTTACACCGAGGAGGTTGGCGCCGAGCAGATACGCCGGCGTGAACAACGGGATCCAAGTGATGGGATTGGAGATCCAGACCCAGGCGAGAGATACGGGTAAATTGGCGCGGAAGACGATGGCGCCGATCGCCGCCGGCAGCATTTCGAAGGGCATGGGCAAAAAGGCACAGAACAACCCGATCGCGGTGGCGCGCGACAAGGAGCGTCGGGTGAAATGCCACAGGTTGCGGTCGCGGAGGTGGTCTTCCAAGAATTTCAAGCACTTGGTGTTCAAGATGTCTTCCCGACTGGGAAGCCGATGCTTGAAGGACTCAAACCGCATATAATCGTTCGCCAACGTCTGAACCGCTAGACCTCTCAGGGACGAGCCATGGTTTTCGCAGGGAGCCGCGATATCCACCTCTGTGCGCTGGCGTGCGCGGCAGGTGCTCTGTTCGTACAACTCGCCCCCACGCTATCCGCGAGCCTGTGGTCGCTGCTCGCGCTTCCCTTGGCGTGGTCTCTGCGCCGTCGTGTGTGGCTGCGTCCGCTGGTCGTATTCGTTGCCGCGACCTGCTGGACCGCTTTGCGTGCCTACCAAATTTTAGAACAGAATCTGCCGGCGTCGCTGGAAAACCGAGACGTCGTCGTGCAGGGAGTGGTCGCTTCTCTCCCGGAACACACCCAACGTTACCGGAAATTCGACCTCGATGTCGAGGTCTTACGGCACGCCGGTCGCGTTTATCCGTCTCCCGGGCGCGTACGCCTGCGGGACTATCGACCGGTTGGACCGATCCGGGCGGGAGATCGCTGGCGACTCCGCGTCCGGCTCAAGCGACCCCGCGGGTTCCAGAATCCCGGTGGCTTCGACTACGAGGCGTGGTTGTTTCGACACCGGATTCGTGCGCTGGGGTACGTACGCACCGATGCCCGGAATCGACGCATGGGTCGCGCGGGCCCGTCGCTGCACCGCCTGCGGCAGGGCGTCCGCGATCGCATCCAGGCGTCCGCCGGCGATTCCCGTTACGCGGGCTTGTTTCTGGCCCTGGCGCTGGGCGACCGCAGCGCGCTCCGCGCCGCCGACCGGGAGGTCCTGTTTCGCACCGGTACCAGTCATCTGATCGCCATTTCCGGGCTGCACGTAGGCATCGTCGCGGCCCTGGCCTACTGGCTCGGGGGCCTGGCGTGGCGCTTGTGCGGCGAAGCACCGAACTACTGCCCCGCGCCCAAGATCGGCGCCGTCACCGGGTTGCTGATGGCCACGGCGTACGCCGCCATGGCCGGTTTCTCCATTCCCACCCAGCGCGCCGTAATCATGCTCGCGGTGATGCTGCTCGGCATCGTCCACGGCCGGGACGGCGATCTCTGGAGGCTGTTGTCCGTCGCCGTCATTGCGGTTCTCGTCTGGGATCCCCTCGCCACCATGGATGCGTCGTTCTGGTTGTCCTTCGGCGCGCTCTGCGTCATCCTGCACCTGCTCGGCGGGCGGCGTCGCCGGCACAGCCGATGGCGGCGTTGGGTGGACGTGCAATTGGGGCTCAGCCTGGGCATCGCGCCGTTGGCAATCGCTATGTTTCAAGGCGTCTCCCTCGTCGCAGCGATCGCCAATCTCGTCGCCGTCCCCGTGTTTTCGACTTTTCTCGTGCCCGGTGTCCTGTTGGCCGCCGTTCTCTCGGTCGCCGACGCCGGGTATCTGGCGGCGGTCGTTTTTCGACTCGCGGGCGGCGTTCTCGATCTGATCTGGCCCTTGTTGACGGGGCTTGCGGAGATGGAATTTTCGATCTGGTGGCGGCCGGCGCCGACCGTAGCGGCGCTGGTCTGCG
>CAMYIN010000214.1 GCA_947258495.1 uncultured Gammaproteobacteria bacterium | reverse complement strand
GCGACTGCCGATAGAAAATTTCTGGGGTTATTTCGCGCCCAAGCTTGCGCTGCGCCACACGAGCTACAGCCTTTCGGACGTCGACGCGGACGACGACGACAACCCCTCACGCACGGTGCCGGTGTTCAGCGTCAATACCGGCGTGTTTTTCGAGCGTGTCACCGGATGGCGCGGGTCACCGGCGATTCAGACGCTCGAACCGCGCGTGTTTTATCTTTACGTTCCGGAAGACAACCAGGACGACCTGCCGGTATTCGACACCGGTCCGATCAACCTCAATAACTTCGGAAACATCTTCAACGAGAGCCGATTTTTCGGTCGCGACCGTGTGGGCGACACCAATCAGGTTACCCTGGCGCTGACCAGTCGCCTTATCGACGCCGACACCGGGACGGAATGGATGCAGGGCAGTATCGGCCAGATATTTTTCCTCGAAGACCGCGAGGTCAACCTGTCTCCGGATCAGGTTCTGACCGAGGACACTTCCGACTTTCTCGCGCAGGCCATCGCCAGGCTCACCGAGCATTGGGACGTTTACGGTTATTTGCAATACGACGACGACGATTCGGAGGTTCGCGAGGCGAAATTCGATCTGCGCTTTCGCAGCGGCCCGCGGAAATTCATGGATTTGGGCTACCGTTTTTCCCGCGACAGATTGGAGCAGCTTACGCTCTTCGCGGGGTGGCCGTTGGGCAGTCCGCGTTGGCACGCGACCCTCGACGAGCGATACTCCCTGCGTGACGATGAAAATCTGGAGACGCGGGTCGGCGTCGAGTATGATGCGTGCTGCTGGAAACTTCGGGGCTTTTTTCAGTCGCGTAAAGACCGGAATTCGGACTCCCGAACCGCATTCATCGTCGAATTGGAGTTGACGGGTTTGGCGCGGATCAGGTCGGGCTTATGATGCCGGGTCGGGGAAGCAGCGGTACACCAGGGCCCACGATAGTGGGCCTTTTTTTCTAGAACTGAGTAGAGTTGCAAATATGTCTAGATTCAGCCCATTCGTATTGCTCGCCATAACGATCGTAGTCTCGACATCGGCGCCGACGGCGCATTCCAGGCCGATCGATCGCATTATAGCGGTCGTGAACGACGATGTGATCACCGAATCGGAGTTTCAGAACCAGTTGCGAAGCGTGCGTCGGGAACTGCGTGCACGCAACGCCGAAGTGCCGCCCAAAAGTATCTTCAACCGCCAGGTCCTGGAGCGCATGGTAGCGGAGAAAATCCAGCTTCAGCGGGCCAAGCGGCTGGGAATCACCGTGTCCGACGATGCGGTGGAGGCGGCGTTGCGAGACTTGTCGGCGCGCAACAATATGACGCTGCCCGAGTTGCAACGGGCTTTGGCGTCAGAGGGCGTGGCCTACGACAGCTTTCGGGAAAACGTAAAGACCCAATTGATTATCCGGCGCCTGATAGACCGCGAAGTGATGAGCCGCATCGCCGTCAGTGCAGAGGAAATCGAGGGATTCGTAAACAGCCAGAACAACCAGTCCAGCGGTGTCACCGAAATCAATATCTCCCATATTCTTATCGGCATACCGGAGTCCGCGGCCTCGACGACGATAGGCAGCCAACGCAAGAAAGCCGAAGCGGTGCTCGCGCGCATCAACAGCGGCATGGATTTCGAACAGGCCGCGATCACCTATTCTCAGGCCTCCAACGCACTCGAGGGCGGTAGTTTGGGTTGGCGTACAACGGGCCAGCTGCCCGAGCTGTTCGTGGACGCGATTCGCGGCCTGCGATCGGGCCAGGTGAGCGAAATTCTACAGAGTTCGAACGGGTTTCATATTCTCAAATTGAACGCGAGGCGCGGCGGTATGCAAAATACGGTGGTGCAGACCAAAGTCCGCCACATCCTCATCAAGAGAGATCAATTCCTGTCGGCGAAAGAGGCCAGGCAGCGCATCGTTCGGCTCCGCCGGAGAATTCAGTCGGGCGCGGACTTTGCCGAACTGGCCCGAGACCATTCTGAAGATCCCCTGTCCAGCATCAACGGCGGAGATCTGGGTTGGGTCAATCCCGGGGAGACCGTCGAAGCGTTCGAACAGGCCATGCGCGCGTTACCGAAGGGCGCGCTCAGCGACCCCGTCAGTACTCCTTTCGGCGTGCATCTCATCCAGGTTTTAGATCGGCGTGAGGTGGAGTCGGACACCGACGTCGGGCGTAACAAAGCTTTGGCCCAAATCCGAGCCCGTAAGTCGGACGAGCGCTACGAACGGTGGTTGAGACAGCTCCGCGATGAAGCCTACGTTGAATACAAGTTCAACGAGTTATGAAGAGTTTGAAGGAAGAACCGGGGTGCGCGCGTGCACCCCGGTTCTCGAGATCAAATGTTGTAGCCGCGCTCGTCGTGTAAGACGATATCCAGCCCTTCGGTTTCCTGCTCTTCCGTAACCCGCAGTCCCACAATAGCATCGACGATCTTCAGCAGGATTAAGGTAACCACGACGTCGTAGACGATCGTCGCCACCACGCCGACGCTCTGCTTGAATACCTGAGAGGCCACACTCACGCCCTCCGCCAGTCCCGCGCCGCCGAGCGCCGCGTCGACGAAAACGCCGGTAAGTATTGCGCCGATGATCCCGCCGACTGCGTGGACGCCGAACACGTCGAGGGAGTCGTCGTATCCCATCGCACGCTTCAGTCTTACCGATGCGAAATAGCAACCGATTCCGGACAGAACGCCGATCGCCAATGCGCCCATGGGGCCGACGAAACCGGAAGCGGGCGTAATGGCGACCAGGCCCGCCACCGCGCCGGAGGCAATTCCGAGAGCGCTCGGTTTACCGTGCGCGGCCCACTCCGCGAACATCCACGTCAAAGCGGCCGCGGCGGTGGCGATCTGTGTGACCGCCATCGCCATGCCGGCGGTTCCGTCCGCAGCGAGTTCGCTGCCGGCGTTGAAACCGAACCAGCCCACCCAAAGCATCGCCGCACCGACCAAGGTCAACACCAGGCTGTGCGGAGACATCATCGTCGTCGGGAAGCCTTTGCGTTTGCCGATCACGATCGCCGCCACCAGGCCGGCTATGCCCGCGTTGATGTGCACCACCGTGCCGCCGGCGAAGTCGAGAACGCCCAGATCACCGAGCCAGCCGCCGCCCCACACCCAGTGGGCGACCGGTGCGTAGACGAAGGTCAGCCACAGCGCCATGAACCACAACAACGCGGAGAACTTCATGCGCTCGGCGAACGCACCCACCATCAGCGCCGGGGTGATGATCGCGAAGGTCATTTGGAAGATGGCGAACACGGATTCCGGGATGGTGCCGCTCAATGAATCCACGTTCACCCCTTTCATGAACGCCTTGCCGAAACCACCGACCCATTTCTGCATCGATCCGCCGTCGTCAAAAGCGAGACTGTATCCATACAATACCCACAGGATGCTCATCAGGCAGGTGATAGCAAAGCACTGCATCATGACGGAGAGCGCGTTCTTGCTCCGCACCATGCCGGCGTAAAACAACGACAGCCCCGGAATGGTCATGAACAATACCAGTGCGGTCGCGGTCAACATCCAGGCGGTATCGCCGGTATCCAGCGTCGCTGTCTCTTGGGCGACGGCGGCGCTCGAAAGGCAAAATACCGTGATCGCGGTTAATCCACGCGAAAGCTCGAGTTTCTTGGATTTCATCTGTCTATCTCTGCTGTATTCATTGCGGGACTTCTTAAAGTGCGGATTTACCGGTCTCTCCGGTTCGTATGCGAATCGCCTGTTCAAGATCCAGTATGAAGATCTTGCCGTCGCCGATCTTGTCGGTCTTCGCGGCTTTAGTTAGTGCCTCGACGATACGATCCAGCAGATCGGCGTCTATCGCGATCTCCAGCTTGATCTTGGGTAGAAAATCCACGACGTACTCCGCGCCTCGGTACATCTCGGTGTGGCCCTTTTGTCGACCGAATCCTTTAACTTCCGTCACGGTCATTCCCTGCACGCCGATTTCGGACAACGCGTCGCGCACGTCATCCAACTTAAACGGCTTGATTATTGCGGTCACGAGTTTCATGAAACTACCTCTCGGCTCAATTGATCTGCGTTAACTTGATTACAATTCTTTGGAGATCGAGAAGACGACGCGTCCGTCGGCGTTGTCGCCGAATATCTTCTCTCCGTCACTGTCCGTATCGTAATAGGTCAGCCCGAAACTCAGACCGGCGGCATCCGTGGAAGCTCCAACGCTCCATCCCGAATAGTCCGAATCGGCCACATCCGAATCCAGAGTACCGATGGTTGCGCCCAGCGTGACGGGACCCGCCGGATACTCGACGCCCGCTTCCAGCCAGATGTAATTGTCCGTGTCGCCGGCGTCGAGGCTGTTGTCGACTCCAAAATATGCGGTGGCGCTCAGCCATTTGTAACTGGCACCGCCATAGATCTCGATCAGGTTGTCGTTGGCGTCGTCGTCGAAGTACTCGTAGTCGATCACGCCGACGTCGATACCCAGACCGTTGTCGAACTCGGTGGCGTAGCCGCCGTAGAAATCGATTTCAACGGTTGCGTCGTCGCCGAAGTCGACGTTCGAGGCCCAGGTGCCGAGATAGATACCGGTCCCGGTGTCTAGATCGAAGCCCCCCGAAATGGCCGGTTCTTCCTGGGTCTGCGATACGTAACGGAATACGTAGTCGGACGACAGCGCGACGTTGGCCGTGACCGCCATCTCGGCATTGGCCGGGCCGGCGGCGGCGATGAGAAGGACGGCGGCGCATACAGGGCCAGTGCGGTGGTGAGCGCGTTTGTTCATGGCAATCTCCTGAATAGTCGGTTGTAATTCCGCAACTCGGCATAAGCAGGAAACGTGCCAACAGTTCGAGGCCGGTTTTATGCGGTTCCGGAGCGTAGTCGCGCAAGCGGTACCCAGGGGATTGCACCGAGATGGACGACGATGCACCGGTTTTGTGCGCGCTGCGCCGGCTTGGTGCCGGTCCGGGCCTTTGGGTACAATCGCGCCATGGAAAAACCGCGTGCCATCTTCGAGCAACTCGCCGACGCGGTTACGCGCGCGCTGCCCACGGATCCTTCCGGGGACTTCCGCAAGAATGTTAAGGCCACCCTGGAAAGCGCGTGCGAGCGTTTGAATCTGGTGACCCGTGAAGAACTCGAGGTTCAGGAGGCGGTGCTGCGGCGAACCCGCGAAAAAGTCGAACGTCTGGAAGCACAGGTCGCGGAGCTCGAGGCCCGGCTGCTCAAACAGGGAGATAGCGGCTAGCCGGTATAGCGCATCAACAACCAAGGAGGGTTCACATGTCTCTTGCGGTCGTTTTCAGTCGTGCCCAGGTCGGGGTGCGGGCTCCTCAGGTAACCGTCGAGGTCCATCTTGCCAACGGGCTGCCGAACTTCTCCATCGTCGGATTGGCGGAAACCGCGGTCAAAGAGAGCAAGGAGCGGGTACGCAGTGCGCTGTTGAACTCGAGATTCGAATTCCCGGCGCGACGCATCACGGTGAACCTCGCACCCGCCGATCTGCCCAAGGAAGGGGGACGGTTCGACCTGCCCATCGCACTGGGGATACTGGCCGCGAGCCGGCAGATCCCCACTCAGCGGTTTCAGCATATCGAATTCATTGGTGAGCTCGCATTGACCGGCGGGCTGCGTCCGGTCACCGGGGTGTTGACCGCCGCGATCGCCTGTAATCGGCATCAGCGCGGGTTGGTTACGGCGCCGGAAAACGCCCGCGAGGCGGCTTTGATCGACCGCTTGCCGGTGTACCCCGCCGCCCACCTGTTGGAAGTCACGGCGCACCTGTGCGGCACCCACTCGCTGCCGCCGGCGGTCAGCGCGGGCGGCGACGACGCGCCGCCGCAAGGCCAGCCGGATCTTCGCGATGTGAAGGGCCAGGCGTTGGCGAAGCGCGCACTGGAAGTAGCCGCCGCGGGTGGACACAGCCTGTTGATGATTGGACCGCCGGGAACCGGAAAGAGCATGCTCGCCGCGCGTTTGCCGGGGTTACTGCCCGGGCTCACGGAGGAAGAGGCCGTGGAGGCCGCGGCGATACACTCATTGACGCAGGACGGTGTCGATCCCCGTGACTGGCGCCGGCGACCTTTTCGCAGGCCCCATCACAGCGCGTCCGCGGTCGCGCTCGTAGGCGGCGGCAGCCGACCGCGTCCCGGTGAGATCTCCCTGGCCCATCACGGGGTCTTGTTCCTGGACGAACTGCCGGAGTTCGATCGGCGGGTCTTGGAATCTCTGCGCGAGCCCCTGGAAAGCGGCGTGATTCATATCTCCCGCGCGACGCAGCGGGTGGAATATCCAGCCCGGTTTCAGCTGGTGGCGGCGATG
>CAMYIN010000213.1 GCA_947258495.1 uncultured Gammaproteobacteria bacterium | reverse complement strand
GCAGGCGATTCAGCACGTCGACGTGATAGTACGATTCCAGCGTGTGGCGTACCAGGCGCTTGACCGGCAACGCGAACCGCGAGCGCGCCAGTTTCCGAACAATGGAGCCTGTGAGCCGCTGGAGGTCCATCACTTCAATTCGAACTTGCACCCCGGCGCGGGCGATGAAAACGAAGCACCAGGGGGTCGAGCGTGTGCATCAGGTATCCCGCCGCCAGCCGTAGTTCGGCATCGTCCGTCGTCGCCCCTCGCAGCGCGAAACGCACGTGCAAGACCAGCAGCCGGAGCATGGACACCAGTCCGCGGCCGTACAATCCCAAAGAGCGTCTTTTACCGGCGTCCCCGATCGGACAGCGATCGAGGATGCTGCGGCAGATGGATTCGATGCGCAGGCATTCGTACTGGTGCACCGCCAGTGAGGCGTTTCGCCAGTGGAGGAACCGCTGTTTGAGAACGCGGGGTCGCGCCAGTTTCGGCAACGCAGACGCTAGGCGCTTCAATCGAGCCGGAAAATCGCGTTTTTCGAAGTCGCAATGTCCGATGACGCTGTCACCGTGTTGATAGTAGTCGTACAACGGCCGATCAATATATGCGAGCTTGCCCATGGACAGCGCCACGCATGCTATCCAGTGGTCGTGAAAGGCGTCGCCTATTCGCGCGGGGAACGGCAGAACGCGAGCCAGTAATTCGCGGCGGAACATCGACGCCGCACCGGTCACGGTGTTCGCGACCAACAGTTCGTCCAGTTCGGTGCAATTGTTGTTTCGATGCCGCCAATAGGTGGCCGACAAGGTGCGGCCGTCGCCGTCGACGATCCGCATATCGCTGTAGGCGAGCAGCGTCTCTTTGTCGAAAGCGGCAAGAAGGGATTCCAGCTTGTCCGCGTACCAGTAGTCGTCCTGGTCCGCAAGTGCGACGAACCGCACATCTTCCGGCACGCGTTGCAGACAGCGCTCGAAGTTGTAGTAAAAACCCCGGTTGTGGGCGTTGCGGGCGACCTGGAAGCGCTGGTCGCGGAGCGCGAGACCGTCGAGATAGGCGGCGAAGTCCGTTTCCGAGGCGTCGTCGTTGATGATGCAGACCCAATCGTCGTGGGTCTGCGTGCGCAGGGATTCGACCTGCCGCTCGAATTCCGGCAGCGGAGGGTTGTAGGTGGCCAGACATATCGCAACGCTAGCAGCCGCCATCGCTTCACACCAACATGGTTACGAATCGCGCCGACGGGCGACCCGTTTCTCGTTGAATCGATAGTTCACAACGGGCGCAGGCTGAAATCGTCCCGCCCCTGGTCGAAGTTCGGACTGTAGTAAGGGTCGCCGTTGTTGAGAATTGCAGCGTGCCTCGCGATCAGATTCTCCCGTTCCGCTTTGAAGCGCTCCAATTTCTCCGGCGTGTCTTCGTACCCCCGCGACACCGATTCATAGTGGTATGCCTCGACACAAGGCGTAAACACGTTTAGATAGTTCTTTTCCATGGCACGCAGGCAGAAATCCACGTCGTTGTAGGCGACGGCGAATGAGTGCTCATCGAATCCGCCGAGCTGCTCATAAAGCGCTTTCTCGATCATCAGCATCGCGCCGGTCACGGCGGTCACGTTCTGTATCAGATGGAGACGATTACAGTAGCCCTTGGCCACGGCGGGAAAATGCTTGTGCATGTGTCCCGCCGAACCTCCGAGCGCGACGGCGATCCCGGCATGCTGTATGGTGTTGTTCGGATAGTAGAGTTTCCCCCCCACGGCGGCGACTTCCTGCCGCTGGGAATGTTCCAGCAAGGACTCCAGCCAATCGCCGGTGAGAATCTCGATGTCGTTGTTCAACAACACCACGTGCCCGCCTCGCGACCGGCTCACACCGAAATTGACCAGCGCCGAGAAGTTGAACGCGATGTTGTGTTCCACGAAACGCACGCGTTCGTCCGCGTTCTCCAACTCGCTCATTACCTCATAGGTCTTCAGCGACGTCGTATCGTTGGAAATCCCCAGCACCTCGTAATTGCGATACGTCGAGTTCTCCAGAATGGTCTCCACGCACCGCCGCAGGAGGCCGGGTTTGTCCTTGAACGGAATGACAATGCTGACCAATGGCCGCTCCAGCAGCGATCGTCTTACACGAAAAAAGTGCGGAAGATTTCCGTTGTCGACGCGTCCGTCGATTCTTCGTCGACCCAAGGCCTCTTCGATCGCCTTTCTGGCGTTGGCGTGCGCTTCCGGCTTCACGTCCGGATTGAGACTGGTCGAGTTCTGCGACATCCTCCAGTGGTAGAGCGGCTGCGTCACGTGGGCGATGCGATCGGTGTGCTCGACGGCGCGAAGGACCAGATCGTAGTCCTGGGCGCCGTCGAATCCCGGTCTGAACCCACCGACGCGTTCGAACAGGTCCCGGCGCAACACAAGGAAGTGGGTGATGTAATTGTGCGACAACAGCAGATCCGGCGAGTACTCGGGTTTGAAGTGGGGAAAATCCAGATGCCCGTCGGTCTTGATGAAGTCCTCGTCCGAATAGACCAGCTCCGCACCCGTTTCTTCCATTCTTACGACGCTTTCAAGCAGGGCGTGCTCCGTCAATTCGTCGTCGTTATCCAGGAACCCGAGGCAGGCCCCCGCGGCCATCGACGCGGCTTCGTTGGAGGCTGCGGCGATATTGACGTTGCGTTCGAGATAACGCACCTTGATGCGCGGATCGCGCAAACGCTGGAGATAGTTCCGCGTCTCCGGATTGGTGGAACAGTCGTCGGCAATGCACAGTTCCCAATTCGGGTAGCTCTGGGTTTCGACCGATCGCACCGCGCGGGCCAGGATCTCTGGATCGACGTTGTAGACCGGCATGATGACGCTTATCAGGGGCTTCGATGCAAGCGCGGACAGGCGCTTGTCCATTGATTCGCCGCGCAACACTTCCTGTTTCCGCAGCCACTGTTCGTAAGGCGTAGACGAGTCGACCGGCGTGTCGGGCTTGCCGAAATAGGCGAATACCGCGTGTTTCAGGTGCCGCAACCGCGGTAATGCCCGCACGTACAGCAGGCGCCGATACGTCTCGGCCAGGCGCCAGGTGCGCGATCCCTTGATGAGCTCCAGTTCCTGCTCGATGGCCTCCTTCTGCGCCAGTTCGCTTTCCAGATGTTGCAGCCGTTGCTTGTAGATCTCCTCCTGAATCAGGAATCGGTCGCGCACCAATTCGTATTCCGTACTGCGGTGCACGCGCAGTGTTACGCGGACGCGGTATCGTTGCTCAGGAATTGGTTCCATGCGTGGGACGAACGCGAATTCGATGTGCGGATCCTTGTCTACCACGGCGAATATTTCCCCCAGTTTGCCGCGCTCGAATATCATGTCCGTCAATTCTCCCCGATCCGCGATCTCGGCACCGCCGCGCGCGCGCCAAACACTTTCCCACGCCTCGTCGCTGCCCAAGAACACCGTGATCTCGTGAATGCGCAGGAAGCCGACGCCTTCCGTGCGATCCCAGTCGCAGGGATCGAAGCGCAGCAGCTCCATGCCGTTCGCGCCCGACGGCAGATCGAACACCAGCTCGCACGGCGCAGCGTCTTCCATCGCCTCCGCCATGACCGATCGCGCCTCCGAATAGTCCTGGTCCGCCGTCTTCCAGTAGATCTTACTGGCGAAAGCGACCGCAGGCGGCGGCTCGTTGATCCGCATATCCAGTATCGCGTTGGTGTGAATCCCCTTGCGGGACTGCGCCACGGCATCTTGAAATCGCTCTTCCAGCTCGACATAGGAATCCATATCCGCGGACGCATCGTTCCCCGTGAGTTGAAACCCGTAGAGGACGAAGTCGCGTATGGTATAGAGGCTGCGTTCCCGCGACAGCCGATGCAACGCGTAGTTGCAGCGCAGCGCGAAACCCAACAGGCCCCGAAAGAAGACGTAATCCCGGTCGAGGGGCCAGTCAACGCGCCATTCTTCGTCGAAGGCTTGATAGCCGCCGTCGCCGGAGACTACGATGTTGGATGGAATGAGGTCTATGGTGATCCCCTCCCCTTGTCCTTCTTGCTTGCCCAGGAACTCGTAATACCGCCGGATCAATTGATCGAGCCGAGTGGCGTCGTAATAGATCAACGGTGCGCGGGACCATTCCACCGAAAGCAGCGTGCCGGAATGAAAGCGTTCCTGTTGCAGGACCTGGGTTACACCGCTCTGCGGCCCCGCGCCGACCGTATCCATGAGCGCCTGTCTCACGACCAGATCCTCGTTGCGTTTTTTCTTTGTAATCAGACAGAACTCTCTTTTCCGGTGAAAATCCGGGAGATGAACGAAATCGAAATCGCAGTGATCCCGCAGCCGCCGGGCGTCGTTGCTCATTGCGATACAGAACGAATTCGCGAACGCGTCGATAGTTTGCGCCGCGCTCGCCGCTTCCCAGAACAAGGGCTCGCGATGACCCAGGTTCAACGGAAAAACGTAATCGCGGGACTGAACGCCTTCCAAATGGCAGTAAGCATAGGGATTGCTCCGCACATAGCGATCGGAGAGCAGCACGGTCGCCGTCTTGTAATCGGGGAACGGATACGAAAACTCGTGCTGCTCGAAACCCGACTCCCGTATCACGTGCTCCCACTCGTTCTTGGTATAGGTGCGTATTCCCGCCGGTTCGGGATAATCGTGTATACCGACGTAGCGCAGCGAGTAATGGTCTTCGTGGGCCCCCATGACGTACTTCATGCCCGTGCGATTCTCGATGGCGACGAAAATCACACCGTCCGGCTTCAATGTCTTGCGTAAACTTCGCAGCAGGCGTATCAACGCCTTCTCATCGCCGTCGTCGCCGGGAGAAAACCGGCCGGCGTATTCCGCTACTCCGATCAGGAACACCGCGTCGTAATCGATTTCGGGTAGATTCAGGTGATTGAAATTTGCGTTCACGACGTTCACATTCGGCAAGTCGCGACAGCGCAACGCAGCAAGGTTCGCCCGCACCTCACTGCCTTCTACGGCATCGAGCCTGATACCGAGTTCGCCGAGATAGCGCGTTATGCTCCCGCAACCGCAACCCAACTCCAGCGCGCTCTCTATAGCTTCCAGATCGAATCCGCGCAGCACGTTGGCGCGGCGGCTGCCGAGGTGGTATTCCGATGGCCAGTCTTTGATCTTTGATTCGAGTTCCGGCGAGCTGCTGCTGAGATCTTCGGCCTGTGTAAGCACCTGCAGCAGATAGCCTTCGGTTTCCTCGCCGTCCGAATAATGAAACTTGAGATCCTTCTTCTCGCTCGGCAGAAAAAGCCTGCCGCGTGCACGATTCAGGTTGTTGAGTTCAATTATCGTCGTCATGTCGTCGGAGTTGACGAAACGTCCTTTACTTCCTCGAGATTCACGTTGAGAGCGGCAAAACCGAAGGCGTCCTGATCATCGGTTACCTTCACGTGGATTAGGTCGTAGCGACGATCGAGCACGTTCAAGCTTGCGTTCGCGTCGCGGTGCACAACGCCCACGGATAGAAAATAATCCGCGGCGATCAGGTCCAACTCCAGTTGGAAACGAACGATCGCAAGCTCGCCCTTTTTCCCGTCACTGACATCTACCTTCTTGAGCTCGCTGTTGGTGCCGTACACCGCGGTTCCATCCAGGGTCTTGACCGTCAAGCCGTAAATAATGTTTTCCATATCTCGATGAAAGTACACCGCCAGGAGCAAGGTTACGCGTGCCCCTTGTCGACATTCCTGGAAAAGTTCCTGGTTATTGTTCGAGACCAGAAGATAATCGATGATTTCCGCGTCTCGGCTCCCCCAACGATATTCCGCGGTATTATACGTTGCGCGCGTTACACATCCGTCGCGCTTCGGGTCACGGTTGAGAGAGCCCCGGTCGGCAACGCCGCTTGCCCGCGCCGCAGTGGCGCTATTCGGCGCCTTTGACTGCACCTGCTCGATGTCGAACAAACTCTCCAGATAGCGGGTGACGACCATCTTGGGTTGTCCCGAGCTTACGGCTTGTCCGTCCTGCAGCAACATTGCGCGATCGCAATGTGTGACGACGCTGTCGGTTGCGTGCGTCACGAACAATATCGTCACACCCGCGTTCTTCAGGTCTTCCAACTTGCGAAAGCACTTTCGTTGAAAACGCATATCCCCCACCGCCAGGGCTTCATCAATGATGAGGATATCGGGTTGCACGTTGATGGCAATGGAAAACGCGAGCCGGATATACATGCCGCTCGAATACGTCTTGACAGGGCGATGGACGAAATCGTCGAGTTCCGAAAAGGCGACGATTTCAGGAAGGCGTTCGTCGATCTCGCCTCGTTCTATGCCGAGAATGGAGGCGTTCAATCGAGCATTTTCAATGCCCGTGAATTCCGGATTGAAGCCGGCGCCCAATTCCAGGATCGCCGATATACGGCCGCTGGTCACGACCTCACCGGTCGTCGCCGCCATGGTTCCAGCCACGATCTGCAGCAGCGTGGACTTTCCAGAGCCGTTCTTACCGACGATACCGAAGGTTTCGCCCCGCTCGATTTCGATGTCGATGCCGCGCAGCGCCCAGAACTCCTCATACAGCTTGCGGCCGCTTCCATAAAACGACTGCAGCAATCTATGCAAAGGCTTCTGATAAGTCTGAAAACATTTACTGACATTGGTTACGCGGACGGCCGGGTCAGATGACATCGGCGAACGCCCGGCGGGTACGATTGAACCAATAATATCCGAACCCCATTGCGAGGATGGAGATTCCGTAGTAGACGAAAAGCCCGAACCAATCCGGCGCTCTGCCGAAAATGACTATGTTCTTCATTTCAATGACGATCAGCGTCAGAGGATTCAGGTACATCAACCCGCGCGCGCCCTCGGGAACGGCAGTCAAAGGATAAAAAATCGGACACAGAAACAGTAGTACCGTGGCGAGGATTCCAACGATGTGTCCGATGTCGCGAATGAAAACACCCAGGGACGCGAGAAACCAAGACAGGCCCAGAGACAAAAACAGCAGCGGTAACAGGATCACGGGTATCAATAAAATGGTCCAATGAACAGTTGCATGGGCAAAGGTGTTGAAAACAAGCAGTATTACGATGCCCACCGACATGTGAAACAAAGCGGTGCCGACGATCACCATGGGCAGGATCTCCAGCGGAAACACCACCTTCTTGACGAATTGCGGTTTGGAAAGAATCAGCGTCGGTGACCTGACGAGGCATTCCGCAAACAATGCATGAACGATCAACCCGGCGAAAATGACGACGCCGAACTGATAATCGTCCGTGTGACCGACCCCCCACTTCATCTTGAACACGACACCGAACACGAACATGTAAACAAGAAGCATGAGCAGAGGATGCAGGAAAGACCAGATCAGACCGAAAACGGAACCGCGATATCGTTCGAGCACCTCGCGGCGTATCAGCTGCCCGACCAGGTGCCGGTAACGCCAGAATGTATCGAAAACGGGGATCACGGTGCGGCTGGACGATTATCGCGAGCGGATGAATTCAATCGAGGCCGGAACAAGCATTGCGTTCGTTTTGAGACCCACGCCGCCGCCGGGAGAACGAAAACGCCGCGATGCGTGATGAAGATCTCGGCGCAGATCCAACGCCGCGTTGCCGACGATCTCCCGGGAGTCATATTGTGTACGCCGCGACGAGGCGTCGTTCCGTACGCGCGGTATCGCTCCGACCGCCCGCCTATTCCACGCGCAGCAGCGAGTGCAGGTACTTGCCGTAATGGCTGTTCTCGTAGCGCGAGGCGGCGTCCAGGAGCTGCGCGTCGTCGATGAATCCCTGGCGGTACGCGATTTCTTCGAGACAGGCGACTTTCAATCCCTGACGCGATTCGATGGTTTCGATGAACAACGAAGCCTGCAACAAAGAATCGTGGGTACCCATATCCAACCACGCCATGCCGCGACCGAGGACCTCTACCGACAACTCGGCGCTTTTCAGGTACTCGTTGTTCACATCGGTGATCTCCAGTTCACCTCGGGACGACGGTCGGATCTCCCGGGCGATGTCGACGACGCGATTGTCGTAAAAATACAACCCGGTGACGGCGTAGCGGGATTTCGGCTGCTTCGGTTTTTCTGCCAGGCTGATGGCCTTGCCGCTGTCGTCGAATTCGACCACTCCGTAACGCTCCGGATCGTGCACCGGATAGGCAAACACCGTGGCCCCGCGTTTCCTGTTCACGGCCCGCCGCAGGGAACCCGAAAGGTCGTGACCGTAGAACACGTTATCGCCCAGCACCAGCGCACAGCGATCCGAGCCCACGAACTCAGCCCCGATGATGAACGCCTGCGCCAACCCGTCCGGCGACGGCTGGATCGCGTAGGAGATATTGACCCCCCACTGCGCACCGTCCGCCAGCAGCATTTCAAAGCGAGGCGTGTCCTGCGGCGTGGAGATGATGAGGATATCCTTGATGCCGGAAAGCAGTAACAACGACAAAGGGTAGTAAATCATCGGCTTGTCGTAGACCGGCAGCAGTTGCTTGGAGATCGCCTGGGTGACCGGATGGAGTCTCGTTCCGGAGCCGCCGGCGAGCACTATGCCCCTCATGGCGCCACCTTCAGACCGAGGCGTTGCCCCTGATAGTGTTGCATCGCAGCCTCGCACCATTTTTGATTCTGCAGATACCAGGAAACCGTCTTTTCCAGACCGCTGGTGAAGTCCTCATCCGGATTCCATGCCAGCTCCCGGGAGATCTTGGTCGCATCAATGGCGTAACGCCGATCGTGTCCCGGCCGGTCCTCGACGAAGGTAACGAGGTCCGAGTACGGTTGTGCATGCGGACGAACTTCGTCAAGGATCCTGCAGATCTCCCGTACAACCTCTATGTTCTGCTTCTCACTGTTGCCGCCGACGTTATAGACCTCTCCGGGCTTGCCCCCCGTGACGATCCGGATCAGCGCACGAACGTGATCCTCGACGTACAACCAGTCCCGTACGTTGTCACCCGCTCCATAGACGGGAATAGGTTGGCGGTGCAAAGCCTTATGGATCACCAGCGGGATAAGTTTCTCCGGATGTTGATAGGGCCCGTAGTTGTTCGAGCAATTGGAGATCAGTACCGGCAGGCCGTAGGTTTCGCGCCATGCGCGTACCAGATGGTCGGAGGCCGCCTTGCTCGCGGAGTACGGCGAGTTGGGTCGGTAGGGGGTGGATTCGGTGAAGTATCCGCCTTCGCCGAGGCTGCCGTAGACTTCGTCCGTCGACACGTGGTGAAAGCGAAAACCTTCACGCCGCTCCGAACTCAGGCCGCTCCAATATTCGCGAGCAATCTCGAGCAACGTATAGGTACCGAGAATATTGGTGTTGATGAAGTCGCGCGGGCCGTCGATGGAGCGATCTACGTGCGATTCCGCGGCCAAATGCAGCACCGCATCGGGCCGATGACGCTGAAAAATGTCGCGCATCCCGTTCCGATCGACGATATCCGCCTTGTAAAAAGCGTATCTGTCCGAGTCCTCCACCGCTTTCAGCGATTCCAGATTGGCCGCATACGTCAATTTGTCGACGTTGACCACCGTTGTATCGGTTCGAGCTATCAAATGCCGGACGACGGCGGACCCGATGAACCCCGCGCCACCGGTAACTAGCATGACTTTCAACATGGTGTCGTTTCTCACTCGTCGTGAAGATGTTCTTTGAGGGCGAGCTTGAGGTCCGCTTCCACCATTTCGGCGACCAAACCTTCGAAACTGGTTCGGGGTCTCCATCCCAGCATCCGCCTCGCCTCGCCCGCATCGCCCACCAGGCTTTCGACCTCTGTGGGCCGGAAATACTTGGGATCGACGGCGACGATCACGTCGCCCGGTTTGGGAAACGCGGCCCTGTCGATTTCCCGGTTGAGCTTCGTCGTCAAAGCGTCGTAATCGATCTCATCCAGTATGGATACCTCGTCACGGCCGGAGCCCTGCCAACGCAGTCCCAATCCCAGCTCGCGCGCCGCGGCATCGACGAACTCCCTGATACTGTGCTGTTCTCCGGTCGCGATCACGAAATCCCTCGGTTCTTCCTGCTGCAGCATCAGCCACTGCATCTCGACGTAGTCGCGCGCGTGGCCCCAATCCCTGCGCGCATTCAGGTTTCCCACATACAGACGCTGCTGCAAGCCGACGGCGATTCGGGTCAACGCGCGCGTGATCTTCCGGGTCACGAAGGTTTCCCCCCGAATCGGAGACTCGTGATTGAACAGAATACCGTTACAGGCATACAGACCGTAGGCCTCGCGATAGTTCACCGTAATCCAGTAGGCGTAAAGCTTTGCCACGCCATAGGGCGATCGAGGATAGAACGGTGTTGTTTCCGTTTGCGGGATCTCCTTCACGCGTCCGAACAATTCCGATGTCGAAGCCTGGTAGAAGCGCGTCTTGTTCGACAATCCCAGGATTCGAATGGCTTCCAGCATTCTCAGTGCACCCACGGCGTCGGCATTGGCGGTGTATTCGGGCTCTTCGAAGGACACCGCCACGTGACTCTGTGCAGCCAGATTGTAGATCTCATCGGGTTGCACCTGCTGTATGACGCGAAGCAGACTGCTCGAATCCGTCATGTCTCCGTGATGCAGAAAGAATTGCACGTCCGCCTCGTGAGGGTCCTGGTAAAGATGATCGATGCGCGCCGTATTGAACAGCGAAGTGCGCCGCTTGATGCCGTGCACCTCGTAATCCCTGTGCAGGAGGAACTCGGCCAGATAGGCCCCGTCCTGCCCCGTTATGCCGGTTATCAGTGCTTTCTTCTTCATCACGACCCCTTCTGAATGATTGCAGTCCTTCCTGCTGGCATCCGTCCACGCTACCGCCGTGCAGTGCACCCGTGCACCGCACACCATCGACACTCCCTCGCACGCGCGTTAACCGCTGCGTTCGCTCAGCTCACCGTTTCCATCACGAACGACCATGCCCTCCATACCCAAGACACTCGGCACGAGAATGCGGTCCGAGCCGGCGCGATCCAGGAGCCAGTGATATCGATGAAGGGGGTTTTCGAGATCCGTAATCATGTACGCATCGCAGCGGGGCAGATCGTCCCAGAGATCAATGATGGATACGGAAAACAGCTGCTTCTTTCTGCTGTGGGGAGCAAATACCGCAACGATGTCAATGCAAGACTCCATCGCGCGAACGAACGCGATCTCGGCGAGATCGGACAAGCCGCACAGTATCAAGCGCCGCCAGTCGTTGGCGGCGCACAGCGAATAGAGTTGGTCGCAGGAATCGCCGGCCTGCCGATAAAATGTCAGAGACGTTGAAAGAAACCTTGCCGTGAGCCGCGCCTTCTCCGCAAATCCCTTGGGCGTCAGATAATAGAGATAGCGGTTGGCGGGGGCCTCCAGGATCTTGACCAGCCCCTTTTTCGCGCAACGTTTGAGGTAGGAGTTCGCAAGCCCGAGCGCGACGCCCATCTGCCGCGCTAAATGGCGTTGACTTACGTCGCTGCGGCGCTCGATGGCGTCCAGCAGCTCCAGCGTCAATCTTTCTTCCTTTGCCCCCGGATCGTTCACGGGATGAACACTATACAGGCATCACCACGACCAGTCAAAATTTTCCTGATGTGACAGTAACTTAAGTTGCTTCAACCGTCCGCGGGACCGAGATGCGAGAGGTCGATCCGGGTGCGCGCCGACTTGCCGACGATATCGAGCAGGACCAGCACCCGTTCCCGGCCGCTGGCGGCGAGGAAAATGCCTTCGTAGCCCGCCAGCGGGCCCTCTTCGATACGCACCGCCTGGCCCGGGCGAAATTCGTGCAACGGCAACTCTTGCACTCCCGCGGGGTCGTCCCGCTCCTGGATCGCGTCTATCAACTCGTCGGGAACCCGGGCCGGCTCAATCCCGAAACGGACGATGTTCGACACCCCGATGGTGGATCGAATCGGAGACCAGTTGTCGCTGACGGTGTCTAGAAGAATGAACAGATAGCGAGGGAACATCGGTTCCACCTGAATGACACGCTTCCCTAACCGGCGTCGCGGTGTACGTATCATCGGCAGGTAGGTTCGATATCCCTGCCGTTCGAGCTGGGTGCGCGCCACCGTCTCCTGGCGTGGCTTGGAATACACCAGGTACCAGTTCTTTCCTTGCGCCCGTCGGCTTGTTTCCGTATGGTTCAATCGTTGTCTCGTTGCTCGGATCGCACGGTTTCCAGGTACAGCCGCACGCCCTCGTCCAGGCTCTTGAACTCCACATCACAACCCGACGACCGCAATGCCGATACGTCCGCCTGGGTAAAACTCTGGTATTTTCCTGCGAGCGATTGTGGAAATTCGATATAGCGGATCAGGCCGGAGTCTACCATCTGACCGGTGCTCCTGCGCTCACCGGAAGCGTGATTGATCACCGCGGTCGCCATGGCGTTGAACGTCTCGCTGCGCCCGGCGCCGACGTTGAAGATGCCGCTGACATCGGGGTGATCGAGAAAGTACAAATTGACGTCTACGGTGTCGCCGACCCAGACAAAATCGCGTTTTTGCTCTCCGTCGTGGTAGCCGTCGCATCCCTCGAACAGTCGTACGTGCCCCCCCGTCGTGTACTGAAGGTAAAAGTGATGTGCCACCGACGCCATGCGGCCTTTGTGGGATTCGCCCGGTCCGTAGACGTTAAAGTAGCGCAGACCGACCACCTGGGAATCGACGTCCACCATTTTTCGCCTGACGAACCTGTCGAATTGCAGTTTCGAATAGGCGTAGATATTGAGCGCTCTTTCATTTTCCGGGGACTCGGTGAACACTTGGCCACCGCCGTAGACGGACGCGGACGACGCGTAGATAAACGGAATACCCTGCTCCACGGAGAATTGAAACAGGTGTTTTGAATATTCATAGTTGTTGTCCATCATGTAGCGGCCGTCCGTCTCCATGGTGTCCGAGCACGCGCCTTGATGAAAAACCGCCTCGATGTCGGATTTGATCGAGGAATTCAGCAACGATTCGAGGAACGCCTGTTTGTCCACATAATCGTAGATCGTGCAGTCCACGATGTTCTTGAATTTGTCGGCAGACGCCAGGTTGTCCACGACGACGATGTCGTCACGACCGCTGCGGTTGAGACCTCTAATCAGGTTCGAGCCGATGAATCCGGCGCCACCGGTGACGATGATCATAGCGGATTGTCTTTCAGCGCCGCATCCAGCTCCGACGCCGATACGGTTGCCGTCCCCAGCTTGCCGATGACGATCCCGGCGGCGGTGTTGGCGACGTTCAATTTTTTTTCATCGTCGAATCCCGCTGCGTGGCACAAGGCCATCGCGCTTATTACGGTGTCTCCCGCACCGCTGACGTCGTACACCTCCTTCGCCCGTGCCGGGCTGTGTATGACGTCGCCGTCACGTGCTACCAGAGACATGCCTTTGTTGCTCCGCGTGACGAGAAGATATTCCAGATCGATTTCGGAAATCATGCGCAACGCCTTTTCCTCCAAAGCCGCGTCGTTGTCAATCTCACCGACTACATTCTGAAACTCGTTCAGATTCGGCGTGATCATCGTCGCCCCGGAATATTGGGTGAAATCCGATCCCTTGGGATCGATCAACACCGGCACCGAGGCCGTTCGCGCGGCTTCGATCATTTCCCGGATGTGCAGCAAACCGCCTTTGGCGTAGTCGGAAATCACCACCGCGTCCGCGTGCTCCAGCGCACGGTGAAAATCCTGCAGGCACTGCGAAAGTATTTCGTGTCTGGGTTGCCGTTCGAAGTCCGCACGCAACAACTGTTGGTTCTTCGAAATCATACGCAGCTTCACGGTGGTGGAGGCGTGGGAATCGCGATGCATGATCGCGTCGATTCCCGAATTTTCGAGCATGCCCGCCAGAGTCCCACCGGCTTCGTCGTCCCCGACCACCGACAGCAACGAGCATCGGGCGCCGAGGGAGCAAATGTTGCTCGCTACGTTCGCCGCCCCCCCCGGCCGTTCCTCCATGACCTGGATCGAGATCACGGGAACAGGCGCCTCCGGCGAGATGCGATTGACGTCCCCAAACCAGTAGCGGTCCAGCATGACGTCGCCGACCACCAGGATATGCAGTTCCCGAAAGGCGTCAGCGAGCGACATGCCCCGATCGACCGATGCCGAAGTACTCAAAACCGTTTCTACGGACCATCTCCGGATCAAAGATATTTCTGCCGTCAAAAATCACCCGCCCCCGCATTCGACGTTTGATCTCGTCGAAATCCGGACTGCGGAACACCTTCCACTCGGTGACGACGATAAGTCCGTCCGCATCCTGCAGCGCTGCATAGGGATCGGCGGCCAGCGTCAAACGGTTGTGATTTCCGTACAACCGCCGCGCTTCATCGCCGGCCACCGGGTCGTAGGCGACCACCTCCGCGCCCTGCCGCCACAAGCCCTCCATGATCACGCGGCTCGGGGCTTCCCGCATATCGTCGGTGTCCGGCTTGAACGCCAGACCCCACACGGAGAAGCGTTTACCTTGGACATCGGACCCGAAATAATCGTTGATCTTCTTCAGGAGCAGCGACTTCTGTTTCGCGTTGACCGCTTCCACGGCGGCGAGCAACTCGGCCTCGTAGCCCACGTCCCCGGCCGTCCGGTGCAATGCCTGTACGTCCTTGGGAAAACACGAACCCCCGTATCCGCAACCGGGGTAGATAAAATGGTATCCGATTCTCGGGTCCGCGCCGATTCCCTGCCTCACCGCCTCGATATCGGCGCCCAGGCGTTCTGCAAGGTTGGCCATTTCGTTCATAAAGGATATCTTCGTCGCCAACATCGAATTCGCGGCGTATTTCGTGAGTTCGGCGGACGCCACGTCCATTACGATGATTCGCTCGTGATTGCGGTTGAAGGGCGCATACAGGCCCCGCAGGCGCGTCACCGCGCGCGCGTCCTCGGCACCGATAACGATACGATCCGGCTTCATGAAGTCCTCGATGGCGGCGCCCTCTTTCAGAAACTCCGGGTTGGAGGCTACGCTGAAATCTATGGAGACGTTCCTTTGCGACAACTGGTCCGCGATCTCCCGCTGCACTTTCTGCGCCGTTCCGACAGGAACGGTGGATTTGGTCACGACTATGCGGTAATCGGTGAGCAATCTTCCGATGTCGCGCGCCACCGACAGTACATGGCTGAGATCGGCCGAGCCGTCTTCGTCCGGCGGCGTGCCCACGGCAATAAACAGCACCTCGCCGTGTTCCACACCTTCGCCGATTTCGGTTGAAAACCGCAACCGGCCGGCGTTCGCATTGGCCGCCACCATGGGCTCCAGACCGGGCTCGAAGATGGGGATCTCACCCCTTTCGAGCCTGGCGATCTTGGATGCGTCGACGTCTACGCACAAAACCGAGTTGCCGACCTCCGCCAGGCAGACCCCCGATACAAGACCGACGTAACCGGTCCCAATTACCGTCACTTTCATACCGTCTTCTCCGCTGAGCTAACCTGAATGCCGCATCCGGGATCCCGGAGCTCGGCGCGGGGACAGGGCGACTGGACGCCGGCTGAAGCCGAAAAACCCGAGCCTGCATTCAGTGCATACGCCGTATTCTTTCGAGCCAGCCGCGATCGCCGGCGTTCGAGAGCAAGACCGGTCCGGAACGGCCACATACCCCGGCGAAAAGCTCTGCGGAAAAAGGGTATCGGATTTGGTATTTGCAACAATATATAAGCTCCCCGTTTCACCGCCCCGGCGCCGAGAGGCCGTGCCTGCGCCGGCGTGCCGGATCGTGTAACCCCGCATCGTGAGAACCGGCGGCCGACCGCCGCCGAAGGTGCGGCAGGAACCCACGGATTGCCGCCTTCCCGAACTTCCTGTGCGGCGTTACCACACGTCGTGCGAACCTGCATAGCCTTCGAGATTCGGAGCGTTCCTCAGCCTGCGCGAGGCGTTATTATGCTTGTTTTTGTTACCCTGTCGAGCCGGCGGCGAGCACCAGGTGAGGAGAAAGGGGCGCGCGAGCGCCCCTTTCCGTCCACACTGCGATTACCGCTTGCCGGCGCCAACCGTGCCGCCGAGCTGGATGTCACCGCGGTTCTTTTCGAGCACGACCGGCCCGATTCCTTTGACCTTGAGCAGATCTTCAACGGTCTGATAGGGGCCGTTCTGTTCCCGGTGCGCCACGATGGCGGCCGCGAGCGCGGGACCGACTCCGTTCAGCGAATCCGCCAGCAGTTGGGCATCGGCCGAATTGACGTCGACAGGCGCCGCGTAGCTGTTGATAGAGGTGGTTAAAAGAAAAGAAATGAGAAGAAGCAGCTTTTTCATCCTTAAGCCTCCATGTTTTCCATGTGTTGATCACTGTTACACCCATCCTGATCGGGTGCGGCTTCATATTAAACGAATGCACAGGAATGTCAATTGCGCCGAACTCCGAATGCTTCCTCGTCGTGCGGCCTGATGGTCGTCCAACCTTTACACCCGGGGCAATGCCAGTGCATGGATTTACCGGAAAATCCGCACTGGTGACACAAGTATTCCGTTGCCATGTTGTCGGATCGGGTTAACACTCGGTTGATGATGGCGTCGAGTTCGGCGCTCGTGCCACCATCATCTTGCTTGAACTCAAACAGATAGCGGAGCGCGGTCAACGACGGATTTTCCGTCAACCAATCGGTGAGAAATCGCTCAACGCCGTCCTTGCCGTTCTTACCGCGCAGATATTTGATCTTGGCGACGAGCAGTCGTCGATTGTGAAGTTTCTCCAGGGACGTTCTCATGAAGCTTTCCAGCCCCGCTTCGTCGTCCAATCGGTGATATGCGTCCATCAGTTTATCCACCACCTCGCTGACGAATTGCGGATCCTGTGTTTCGATCTTTCTCCAAGCCGCAACCGCATCGGCGTAATTGTCCTCGCGATACTCGACTTCGCCCAGCAGGATCGTTGCCCTGATACACTGATCGTCCTCCGCGAGTGCGTTCTTGACGAAACGGCGAGCCGATGAAATGTCGTTTTCGGCTAGCGCGATGTCCGCCATTTCACAATAGTATTGCGCGATGATTTTCGAGTAATCGTGCTCCGTTTCTTTCTCGGACCGCTCGAGGACGGAGACCGCCTTCTCCCATTCTTTTTCCTGTTCGTAGATCTGGGATAGATATTTGAGCGCGTATTCGGAGTGCGCCGGTATGTCCGCCAACTCCAGGAAAAGGTTCTCCGCTCGATCGAACAATCCGGCCTTGAAATAATCCTGCGCCAGCTCGTAGAGCGCCTGTATTCGCTGGTTCTTGCTCAAATTGGGGCGGGCGATGAGATTCTGGTGGATCCTGGTGGCACGCTCTATTTCACCACGTCTTCGAAACAGGTTACCCAATGTCAAGTGCATCTCGACGGTATCCGAATCGACCTCCAAGACCTTGATGAAGACCTCGATGGCCTTATCCGGCTGTTCGTTGAGAAGGAAGTTCAGGCCCTTGAAGTACGCGGACGGGAGATTGAAGTCCGCTGAACCGCGTTTGTTGAAAGTGTCTCTTTTGGCGAAATACCACCCCGACGCCGCTGCCAGCGGCAGCAACAGCAGCAGCCAGACTGGATCAAACACTACGTCTCGTCCTTAATCGGAAGCGCCCGGAGGTTGTTGACCTCCTGCTCCATCTTCCTGACCTCTCTTCTTACTTTCGATAATCGCCGTTTGGCTCGCAACGCCCAGGTCGACGTGAGCAATACGCCGAGGCACGCACCCAGCGCCAATACCACCAGCAACAACCACGACATCTTGCCCGACCAGGCAAGGCCGAAATAATAGTCGAGGGTGACGACCTGGGGATTTTTCAGGGAGAAACTGATGCCGAATATGAGAAGAACCAATATCAGCAATAAATAGAACAAACGCTTCATCGTCACTCCGATTGATTGTTCTTGAGATCTATCGCTGAGAGCAGTTCGCCCCCGGACAGATCTCTAATTCTCGAGCGTCCATTCTCGATGAGAGCGCGGCGGTTTGCAAGCCGGGGGAAAACCGCCAATCCTACGCGACGACGCCAAGAAACAGCTATTGAGTCTCCCCGTGCTCACGCACGGGGATTCGTTCCGCGATGAAGTCCGTTCTCCCGCGTCATCGCTTCTTCTGGTCTCCGTCCACGCGTTCTCGAAGTTCCTTCCCCGGCTTGAAATGCGGCACGTGTTTCTCCGGTACACCCACCGCCTCGCCGGTCTTCGGGTTCCGGCCCACGCGCGCCGGCCTGTAGTGCAGGGAAAAACTGCCGAATCCTCTGACTTCGATGCGCTCCCCGTGCGCGAGCGCATCCGCCATACATTCGAGCAGGCCCTTCACCGCCAGTTCCACATCGCGATACGCCAGCTGCGGTTGCTCCACGGCCAACATTTCGATCATCTCCGACTTCGTTATTGCCGAATCAACCATAGTTCGTCACCAAACGTGGAAACAAATAAGGGAAGCAGTTTGCAGTGCCTGATTTCCGCCAACATCAGGTGTCGCTGCCTTTTTTAAGTTGCTCCTTGAGTTTATCTCCAAGAGTCGTGGTCGTAGCCGACTTGCGGGTGTATTCCTGGATCACTTCGCTCTCCTGTTGCGCCTCCAGCGCCTTGATCGACAGCGAGATGCGCCGGTTCTTTCGATCGATGCTGGTGACTTTCGCGTCCACGTTGTCACCGACGTTGAGCACGCTCCTGGCGTCTTCGACGTGCTCCCGGGACAATTCGGAGGCCCTCAGAAAACCCTCCACGCCCTGCCCCAGGTCCACTACGCCGCCCTTGGCGTCGACACTCGTCACCCCGCCCCGGACGACGCTGCCTTTCCCGTGTTCACCCACAAAGCTGGTAAAGGGATCCTGAGTCACCTGTTTGATCCCCAGGGAAATGCGCTCGCGCTCCGGGTCCACGGACAAGACCACCGCTTCCACTTCATCACCCTTCTTGTACTCCCGGACCACCTCCTCCCCCGGACGATCCCAGGACAGGTCGCTCAGGTGTATCAATCCGTCTATGCCGCCGTCCAAACCGATAAATACGCCGAAATCGGTGATCGACTTGATCTCTCCTTTGACCTTATCGCCCTTTTTCTGCATCACCGCGAATTCTTCCCAGGGATTGGGCTTGCATTGTTTGATACCAAGGGAAATGCGCCGTCGTTCTTCGTCGATATCGAGGATCATGACCTCGATCTCGTCGCCGACATGGCACACCTTGGTCGGATGAATATTCTTGTTGGTCCAATCCATCTCCGACACGTGAACCAGACCCTCGACGCCTTCCTCCAGCTCTACGAAAGCGCCGTAGTCCGTTATATTGGTTACCTTGCCGAACACCCGCGTGCCTTCCGGGTAGCGGCGCGGTAAATCCACCCACGGATCGTCGCCGAGTTGTTTCATGCCGAGCGATACCCGGTTTCGCTCACGATCGAACTTCAGTACCCGGGCTTCGATTTCGTCCCCAACGTTCAGCACTTCGGAAGGATGCTTGACGCGGCGCCAGGCGAGATCGGTGATGTGCAGCAATCCGTCTATCCCCCCGAGGTTTACGAAGGCGCCGTAATCAGTCAGGTTCTTGACGATGCCTTTGACGATCTGGCCCTCCTCCAGGTTGGCGAGTAAGGCCTCGCGCTCGGCGCTGAGCTCGTTCTCGACCACGGCGCGCCGGGATACGACGACGTTGTTCCGCCGCCGGTCGAGCTTGATCACTTTGAATTCCAGTTCCTTGCCCTCCAGGTAGGTGGAATCCTTGACCGGCCGGACGTCGACCAGCGACCCGGGCAGGAATGCGCGTATGCCCTGTATAGTGACGGTAAATCCGCCCTTCACGCGGCCACTTATTACGCCCTGCACCACCGCCTGCTCTTCCAGCGCCTTTTCCAGCTCGTCCCAGGCGCGGGCCCTGCAGGCCTTCTCGCGAGACAGGCGCGTGTGGCCGAATCCGTCCTCGAGGCTCTCGATCGCGACTTCGACGGTGTCGCCGACGTTGACCGTCAGTTGTCCGCTGTCGTCCCGGAACTGCGATGCCGGAATCTCAGCTTCCGACTTGAGCCCCGCATTAACGATGACGAATTCGCCATCTACGTCCACCACTTCCCCGGTGATGACGTCTCCCGGCGTCATCACCTTGTTCGATACACTGGTCTCAAACAGCTCGGCAAAACTTTCAGTCATGATTTTCCTGAATCTCGCGAATCCGTATCGGCACTCGCGTTGGCTATGCCCGTCCCATGTGCCCGCGTACGGACGAGTCTTGGTTGCAATAAATCCAGGATGCGCGATGCGACCTCGTCGATTTCAAGGTCGGATGTATCCAATGTAACCGCGTCTTCCGCGGCGACAAGTGGTGACGCCCTTCGGCGTGCGTCGCGGGCATCACGTTCCTGAATAGTCCGAAAAAGGTCCGGAAGGTTAACACTGAATCCCTTTAACTTCAACTGCTTATAGCGCCTCTGTACGCGAACCTGGAGGGACGCGGTAAGAAAGATTTTCAGCGTCGCGTCGGGAAACACCGTGGTTCCCATATCGCGGCCGTCGGCCACCAGCCCGGGCGGACGCCGCGCCCGGCGCTGCGCCGCCAGCACCGCGTCCCGGACCGCGGCGTCGGCAGCCAGTCTGGAAGCGGTGTCGCCGACGTCCTCGCTGCGCAGGGCTGCGCCGACATCGACGCCCTGCACCAGTACGGCGGCGCTATCGTCCGGCCTGGGCAGACATTCCACCTCCAGGGTGCCGGCAATCGCCAGCGCCGCGCGCTCGTCCACCGGATCGACACCGGCTTGCCGAAGCCGGTACGCGAGCGCGCGGTAGATCGCGCCGCTGTCGAGATAGTGCCAGCCGAGCCGCAGCGCACAGCGCTGGCCCACCGCGCCCTTGCCGGATCCGCTGGGACCGTCGAGGCACAACACCGGTGCTTTCGGCGGCGTCTTCACGGCACCGCGATGTCCATCCCCAGACGCGCGGCGGCGTCCACAAATCCCGGAAACGATGTCGCGATATTGTCGCAATTGCGCACCACGACCGGGCCGTCCGCCCGCAGCGCCGCCATGCAGAACGCCATGGCGATGCGATGGTCGCCGAAGCTGTCCACGGTTCCGCCCTTGAACCGCGCGCCGGTGATATCCATGCCGTCGTCCCGTTCCTCGGCGTCGATCCCGAGCGCCCGCAATCCGCACACGATCGCCCGGATGCGGTCGCTTTCTTTATGGCGGAGCTCTTCCGCGCCGCGCACCCGAGTCTGTCCTTCGGCGCAGGCGGCGACCACCGCGATGGCGGGAAACTCGTCGATCGCCAGGGATACCTGGTGCGCCGGAATCTCGACCCCGGTCAACGGCATCGGGCGCACGTGGATATCGGCCACCGGTTCGTTGCCCGCGCTGCGGCGATTCTCTATCCGCACGTCGGCGCCCATGCGTTCCAGGATGTCGAGCACGCCCGTCCGCGTCGGGTTGATGCCGACGCCGCTCAGCATCACGTTCGAACCCGGAGCCAGCGCCCCGCCGGCGATGAAAAACGCCGCCGAGGACAGGTCGCCCGGCACGTCGAGATCGACGCCGCTGAGCGCGCCGCCGCCGCTCACGCAGACGACGTTTCCATTGCGCCGACAGCCGCAGCCGAAGGTCGCCATCATGCGTTCGGTGTGATCGCGGGTAACCGCCGGCTCTTCGACACAGGTTTCCCCGGACGCGTACATCCCGGCGAGCAGAAGCGCCGACTTGACCTGAGCACTGGCCTGGGGCATGCGATAGCGTATGCCCCGCAGCCGCCCGCCGGGTTGAATGCGAAGCGGAGGACGACCGTCCGCCGAAGTGGCGATGCGCGCGCCCATGCGTTCCAGGGGAACGGCGACGCGCCGCATCGGGCGCGTCAGCAGCGACTCGTCCCCGGTCAGCGTGGCGGACAGATTCTGTCCCGCAAGCAGGCCTGCGAGCAGGCGCATCGCCGTCCCGGAATTGCCGAGATCGAGATCCGCCGCAGGCGAACGCAAGCCGTCTCGCCCCACGCCCTCGACCGTAACCGAGCCGTCGCTGGATTCGTCGATGGCGACCCCCATCTGCCGGAACGCCCTCAAGGTCGCGAGCACGTCTTCGCTGCGCAACAGTCCGCGGATACGGCTTCGTCCTTCGGCGATCGCCGACAGCACGATTGCCCGATGCGAAATCGACTTGTCGCCGGGGACGGTAACGCCGCCTCGCAGCGCAGCACCGTGTTTGACGACGTAGTCCACCAACCGGTTATACCGGGTTCTGCCTGCGGTTCTTCGCATCCAGCCCGGCGTCCCTGGCGCGTTTGGCCTGGCTGAAAAACCGCTCCAGGGTTTCCCCGTCGTGCTCTTCGATGGCGCGGATGAACGCGTCCAACCCCGCCCTGAATCCCCGCAACGCGTCCACGATGGGCTCGCCGTTCGTGAGGCAGATGTCGCGCCACATCACCGGGTCGCTGGAAGCGATGCGGGTAAAATCGTAGAAACCGCCGGCGGCGAGTTCGAACAGGGTCTCGCGCTCGGGATGTTCGGCGAGAAAACGCACCAGCGCGTAGGCGATGACGTGAGGGAGATGGCTGGTGGCGGCGAGCACGCGATCGTGACGGTCCACATCCATTTGCAGCACGTCGGCGCCGGCGACCTCCCACATGTTTGCGATCAACTGCGTAGCCGTGGCGTCCGTATCCGGTAACGGCGTCAGAATCACGTGACGGCCCCGGTAAAGCTCCGCAAACGAGGCGTCGACCCCCGACTGTTCGGTGCCGGCGATTGGATGCCCAGGAACAAAACGCGTCGAATGTGCGCGCAGATGCTTGCGCACGGCGTCGACGACGTAGCGCTTCACGCTACCGACATCGGTCACCACCGCGTCGTCGGCGAGGCCGCCCGAGATCGCGTCCAGGATCGCGGGGAACGTCGCCACCGGGGTGGCGATGACGACCACCGAAGCGCCCCTGACCGCGTCCCCGGCGCTGGTGGAGAAGCGGTCGACCACGCCCAGGGCGAGGGCGCGTTCGCCGGTACGTCGCGACCGTGCCACGCCGACCACTTCGCCGACCGCCCCGGCGCTTTTCAAGGCGCGCGCCAGGGATCCGCCGATCAAGCCGACACCGATCAGCACCAGGCGCTCGATCGGCGTTTGCCGATCGTTCATACGACCGCCTTGATGGCTTCCACGAGCTGATCCGTCTCCGCCGCCCTGCCGATGGTGACGCGCAGATGATGCGGCAGGTCGTAGTTGTCGACCGGGCGCACGATAATGCCCTGTTGCAGCAGTCGTTGCTGAACTTCCTGCGCCTGCGTCCCGAACTCGACAGTCAGGAAGTTCGCCACCGAGGGAATATAGGGCAGACCGAGCTCGTCGCAAGCATCCTGCAGACGTTGCATGTTCTCGCGGTTGGTCTTGCGGCTGCGCACGATGTGGTCCGGGTCTTCCAGGGCGGCGATCGCTGCCGCCTGCGCCACCTGGCCGACGTTGAAGGGTTGCCGGACGCGGTTCAGCAGATCGGTGATTTCCTTGCTGGCGACGGCGTAGCCGATGCGCAGCCCGGCCAGGCCGTACGCCTTGGAAAAAGTGCGGGTGACGATGAGGTTGGGATAGCGGCGCACGAACTCGAGCCCGTTCGGGTAATCCGCCCGCTCCACGTATTCGGTGTACGCCTCGTCCAGTACCACCACCACCGCAGGCGGGATGGTTTGCATGAATTCGCTGAACTGGGAAGCGCTGTTATAGGTTCCCGTGGGATTGTTGGGATTCGCTATGTAGACGACCTTGCTAGTGTCGCTGACACGCTCCGCCATCGCCGCCAGGTCGTGCCCCCAGTCGCGCGCCGGCGTCACCGCCGCCCGTCCGCCGACCGCCTGGGTGACCAGCGCGTACACCAGGAAGGCGTACTGGGAAAAGACCACCTCGTCCCGGGGCGCCACGAACACCCGGGCGACGATATCCAGAATGTCGTTGGAGCCGTTGCCGAGCGTTATCTGTTCCGGTTCCACTTCGAGGTGCTCGGACAGCGCCGCTTTCAGGCGGAAACCGTTGGCGTCCGGGTACAGCGCGATGCTGTCCAGACACTCGCGCATCGCCGCCAGCACCAGCGGAGACGGGCCCAGCGGGTTTTCGTTGGACGCGAGTTTGATCGCGTTCGGGATGCCCAGCTCGCGTTCCACCTCCTCGATGGGCTTTCCCGGCAGGTACGGCCGAAGATCCCGGACCCCGGCAACGGCCCGATCGTAGGGAAACACGCGCGCGGCGGTCACAGCACCGCCCGGGGGTAGGCGCCGAGGAGCTTGAAAAGCGCCGCCTCTTTTTCCAGCTCGGACAACACCTCCGCCACCCGCTGCTCTTCGGCGTGACCCTCGATATCGATGAAGAACACGTACTCCCACAGTCCCTTTCTGGAGGGCCTGGATTCGATGCGGGTCATGCTCACGCCGTGCCGCGCCATCGGCGCCAGCAGCCGGTGCAACGCCCCCGGCTTGTTGTGACTCGAAACCAGAAGGCTGGTCTTGTCGTCGCCGCTGGGACTGGTATACCCGTTTCCGACGATGAGAAAACGCGTGGTGTTGTCCGCGTCGTCCTCGATGTCCGCGGCCAGAACCTTGAGCCCATAGATGTCGGCGGCGGCGTTGCTGGCGATCGCCGCGAGATCGCTGCGTCCGAGCACCTGTTGCGCCGCCTCCGCGTTGCTCCCCACCGCGTTGGTCTCCACCGAGGGCAGATGCTCGGCCAGCCAGCGGCGGCACTGCGCCAGGGATTGGCCGTGCGCCAACACCTTCTTGATCT
>CAMYIN010000212.1 GCA_947258495.1 uncultured Gammaproteobacteria bacterium | reverse complement strand
AGATCGTAGCCGATTGTGAGCTCCTCCAGTTTCCATTCGCGCTTTGACTGCGCCGCCCGTTCTTCGACGTCACTGCTGATGACGACGACTTCGACGCCGCGCCTCTCGAAGTCCTCCAGTCTGTTCTCCAGATCCGCCACATACTTGGTGCAGATGGGACAGTGCAGGCCTCGATAGAAAACGATCATAATGAAATTCTTGGGCCGTCGATCGGCGAGCCTCCATCTCCCACCGCCGATCGTGGGGATATCCAGGGCCGGTACCGGCTGGCGCGGATAAAGCGGGGTCAAACGAGACATGGCGGTCCTCCTGTACAGGGTTGTTGTGCGACGTAAGCGGCGTCCGCAGTCGTCTGTTTGTCTTGAGCCCGAAGTTCGCTGCACGCGCCCGGCAACGGTCAAGGTCACTCCCGCGTACGCGAACATAGAGCGCTCTGTATATCGACCGTTACCTCGCGCAGAATCTTACACGTGCGCACGAACACGGGGACAGCGGGCGGAATTGATGCAATTGCATCATGCCGCCACTCGCAGGGAGACGCTAATATGAGACAGGCCCAAGGTCTCTAGCGTCGGTCATAGGGACGGGCGTTCAAGCGGATATTGAAAACCGGAACACGGAGTACAAAAATGAGAAAAATCCTGCTGGCCGTCGATGACACCAAAGGCTCGGTGCTCGCGGCGGAAACGGTCGCGCAATGGGCGGACGCGATACGACCGGAATCCATAGTCCTTCTCCACGTGCAAAAGCTCCTCGGCAGATCGCTGATCGGGGAGGGACTGGAAAGCGACCCGGATATCGAGGAAATGAGCGCCGCGTTGGAGGGAACGGAGTACCAGCAGAAGCTCGACGACAGGGCGCGCAAGATCCTAAGTCACCATAGCGGGATTCTGGAGCGTGCCGGCTTTTCCGGGATCAAGCCGGTGATCAAGCAGGGGCACCCGGCCGAGGTGATCATTGCAACGGCGAAGGACGAGGGAGCCGATCTCATTATCGTCGGATCGCGCGGCGGACGCCGCCACGATTTCCTGCTCGGCAGCGTCAGCCGGGAAGTGGCCAACGGTGCTGACATATCGGTACTGATCGCTCATTAATCTACTCCTCCGGCCGAGGCACCCCGAGGCTCGAAACCGTTACGTTCACGCACGATGCCGGACACGATCAAGTGCTTACAGCCACTTGTTGCGTTTGAACACCCACAGCATGCACAGCACGACGCTGATCATGACCGCCCATATCAGGGGGTAGCCGTAGTACCAATGCAGTTCCGGCATCGCCCAGGGGCTGTTTTCGCTGTCGAAATTCATGCCATATATTCCGACGATGAACGACAGCGGTATGAAGATCGTCGCGATTATGGTCAGCACGCGCATGATATCGTTGAGCCGGTTACTGATGCTGGAAAGATACACATCGAGCAGGCTCGACGTCATCTCACGGCAGTTGTCGATTAAATCGACGATGAGCACCACGTGATCGTAACAATCTCGCATGTAGATCTGCATCGACTCATCGATACATCCGGTTTCTTCGTGCTGCAGGGCGCTGATCACTTCGCGGTGCGGCCAGAGTATGCGGCGCAGCAACAGCAGCTCCCGCTTGGTCGCGTGCAGGGACCGCAGGATTCCCCGGTCGGGTTCTGAAAAGTGCGCCGCATTGTCGATCGCCAAAGAGGAAAACGCAATTCGCCGGACTGCGTGGTGCGATACGATAGAAGCGCCGTTGTGGTCGCCAAACCCGTCGCATTGAAATCCGGGGTGTCCGGCGGGACAATGAACGGCAGGGCGTCAAGGTGCGAGGACGTATGACGACCTCGCCTTGGTGGTACGTCCGGAAACAAACCCACCCTCTGGATGCCGCGACACTGAGAACTATGGAGTCTTGGACCGAATATACGCGTCTGGTGACGGCACTGCTGGTCATACTGGATCCTTTCGCGGCGATCCCCATCTTCCTCGCCCTTACGGAAAAATACTCGGCCATCGAGCGCAAGCGTACGGCGGCGACAACCACGTTCACGGTGGCGCTCGTTCTCATTCTCTCGGCGGTCGCTGGAGAAAAGCTATTGCAATGGATGGGGACGAGCCTGGCATCGTTTCGCGTCGGCGGCGGCATCGTGCTTCTGCTCATGGCGCTGGCGCTGCTCAGAGGGCAGCCCGATCTGATCAAGACGACCGCATCCGAATCCGAAGAAGCGCTGGAGAAGACGTCGGTGGCCGTGGTTCCGCTCGCCATACCCCTGCTGGCAGGGCCGGGGGCGATCAGCACCGTCATCATCGCAATGCACCGCTCTCAGGCGGATTATCATTGGATGTTGGTCATTGCCTGCATACTGGCGGTCTGCGCAATCTTGTGGGTCGTGTTACGCGCCGCGGCGCGGATCGCTGACTTTCTCGGCAGCATCGGTATCAAGATCATCAATCGCTTGTTCGGTCTCCTGCTCGCCGCCATCGCCGTGGAGATAATGGCAAACGGTTTGAAACTGCTGTTTCCTGGCCTGGCGCATTAAGCAGATAGAAAGGCCGAAAAGCCGATGACCGCGGCAACAATCATCGGTTTTCGGCCGCACGCAGCGACGTTCGAATCTCCATGCGGGCCCGGTTACCGATAATCGGAAAATTGACACCATTCGCCGGTTGTAATACGGACAATATGGTGCCCGCTCCAGCCGATGCTACCTTTAAATAGACAATCTCGAATTCCGGGACGTCGCCTGCCGTTTCCGGGCCGCAAGGGGGATGAATGCCGACAACACCGCACTTTGAATCCCAGCAAGACCACCAGCTCCACCGCGCCTGGCAGGAATGGAAAATCGACCACACGACTCCTTCCGCTGCACTGGTTGGAAAGGTGCTCGCGGCGCAGCGGGATAACCTTCCAGTGAAGAAAATCGCGCGCGTCCTTTACAAGGCGTTACGAAAAAACGGTTATCATCGCCGCGAGATCGTGTGCCTCACAACGGAACTCATCGGACTTCTTACTTCGGAGCTGCGTAACGAACACGACAAGGCATCGTACTATTGAAACCTGCACCGCGTTAGAATAGTCGACCGCTAAGATCGATCCGCGCGTGCCAGCCTGAAAGTGTCTTTCTCAAGCCGATGAAGTGTGCAACGCCGGTGAGGCGTCGCAGGGAGGCAAAAGCAGTCAGAGAATAAGTAACTCGGTGCTATGTTTCTGGTGCTCAGGCAATATGTTAACAGGTGCCCCACCCCGCTGTCCCCTGTGGGCACTCGCACCTCGGGACCTGCAGCATCGTTCAGATTACGTGAAGCAACAAGGCAAAGCACGCAGATGGATCAGAGAACATTCAGCAATACCGGACGAAGATTCGTGGATGCGAGCGAGTTGGTGAGCGAAGTTTCCCGGATTTTCTCACCACCGATCGTTTGTCGTCGGCTTACCGAACTCGTGATCGACCCAACGATCGATCGAGAGGAGGTCGCCGAGATCATCGGTCACGATCCGGGTTTGGTTGCCCGCTTGCTCAAGGCGGCAAACAATGTGCGCACTGATCACCCAGGAAAAATCGACAGTGTTCAGGACGCCGTAACCGCACTCGACGACGCGGATCTTCGCACGCTGATCACGACGGCCACGGCGGTGGAATCGTTCAATCACGTCGATACCGATCTGGTTGAAATGAACAATTTCTGGAATCACAGCGTCTGCTGCGGCCTGGCCGCGCGGGTCCTCGCCGAACGCTGTGAACAGGCGAACCCCGATCGAGCGTTCCTCGCCGGCGTGCTCCACGACATCGGACAATTGGTTATCTACCATGCGCTGCCGACACTGGCGAACGAAGTTTTGAAAAAGGCAGGCGAACCCGAAGCCTACCGGTACCGCGCGGAAAAGGAGATCATCGGCATTACGCATGCCGACGTCGGTGCGGAACTAATCAAGTCCTGGGGACTACCCGAGGCTCTGCAGGAAGCGGTGCGGTTTCACCACGAACCGGACAAAGCGGTAAATTTTCCGATGGAAACGGCGCTGGTGCATATCTCCACCAGCGTTGCCAATCGAATCGAACCAAGCTGGAAGATGGAACTCGTGCCGCGGGATGCGCTTGACCACATAAATCCTCACGTTTGGACGGTCACGGGCTTGAGTCCCGAGATCATTCACCCCACGCTGGAAGACATAAACATCGAGTCCTTCGGGGTGATGTGTCTGATCGATCCCAAATCCATGTTTATTTTCTGATTTGGTAACGGTCTCGGTACGGACCTTATTTGGCGCTTAGCGCGTGCAACTTGGCCAGGCATGCAAACACCATGAAACCGATCCCCACCGTGAACAAGGTCATGGTCGCGTAGCCGGCCGTGTGCCAATTGCCCATCATCCTCGATAATCCGGCGACGATACAAATCAGAATCCCGATGAGACCGGCGGCGTTTCCAACTCTTTCTATAAATACGACCATTGATTTCCTCCCGGGTGTGATAGTCGTAATAGCTTAACCCGATTACGGCGCCAGGCATTGCCTTGTTTACGGCTCTTTGTGTCGGTTTCCAGAAGCAAGTTTTCCGTGATGGCGCGCAGCGGAACGTTTGCGCAGCGCAAAGGGCGCGCGCCGCAACACGTGCACCCAAACCCACAATCCGCCGATAAAGACCCAACGCATCAGTGCATCCGCTATACCTGTGCGTGCGCGCCGTTCGGGACGCAATCCCGGATGATCGACGGCAGTCGCGTGCCGCGCCACCTCGATGGCCCGAAGTTTCGCCTCTCGCAGGCGCTTCAAATCAGCGAACGCCTCCGCCGGATTCGGTGCGGTTTTTTCATCTGCGGGAAGTTCGTGGTTGTGCGCGAGTCGCGCGACCAGGTCCTCCCGCAATCGTGCGATATAGGGGTCCAGAACCTCGTAAACGTCGTCTTCGAACTCGTCGAGCCGCCGATCCGCGTCCGCGCGTATCTGAACCGTCTCCGCACTGTCTTTGCCACCGACTGCGTGTCGACGGGAACTGTTCGCGGCGAGGTCGTTTGCGAGTTCCCAGCGGAGTTCGTGGATGCGCTTGATGTCCGCGCGAAGGGATACTACCCAGGCTCCCACGTCCTTTTCGGGTATATCTGAGTGCGCGACGTGCCTCTGCAGTTTCACCATATGGCTAAATCCTCAATGTGGATTTACCCATCCGTGACCGATTTAGGGTCCCGCCTTTTCTGCGGGACCCGCTTTTCACGACACCAGACGTCGCTGGGCCGTGCCCTCTGCCAGCAGTACCTGTTCCGCATCGCGGATCTGCACCCAGTAACGCTCCAATGCGACCGGCGGATACAAACCAGACTTCTCCGCGTCTTTCAGGGATCTACTCGCCACCGAAACGGCTTCCGCCAGGACGCGACGCAGCCCATCGTGGTATTTCACCGGACACGACGCCGTGCCGCGGAGCCACTCACTGACCTGGTACGGTTTCACGCTGAAACCGGTGTCCACCTCCAGGGCCTGCGCGATCGTTCCCTGTTTGAATTGCAAACGATCCAAGGCCTTGAGGGTCTCGGGGGGCCGGTGGTCTTTGCCGTGACGACGTGCGAATTTCTTGATGGCGGCGTCGATGTCTCGTTGCAAAACGGGTTTATACAAATTTCGTTTAATGTCTTTCGGTATATGAAATACAGGTAATGTTATTCGTCTGACGGCGTCACGTCAACGACCGACTCGATCTCCCCGGGCGATCACGCTGCCCCGGCCTGTTGCGCCAGACCCAGAACCGCAATGTCGCCTGAGGCCGCGTTGCCCACCGGACCACGGAAGTTGCACGCATCGCGGGCCGCGGCGCCGCCAGCGCCAGAAATCCACCGTCGACGCTGCGTAGTGACATGATCACAGTCTTTGGCGTCGGAAAGCTTTACATGCCTGTCGCCGTTACCACGACGCCACTCTCTAACTTTCTGATATTTCGCAACTATTTTTTTGAGCACGAAATATGCATGGCCGTTACGGTTGACCGGCGTTACGGGTATGGCAGAGCCCGGACGCGGGCACGTGCAAGCGTTTCGAAACCGTGAACAGGGGGGCGACAACTTGATCGGCAAAGACATTATCAGGCTCGTCGACGGCCAAGGCTGGTACGTCGAAACCAGACATCATCAGGATGGTCCATTCGGTACACGCGAGGAGGCCTCCGGGTATTTGTCGCTGTTGAGCAGAGTCTCGGCCGCGGGAATCGCGTGCAGCTGGCTGGCCCGCGATGGCCGTACCCGCGCCGCCAATACGGGGCCAATTCGTTAGCGGTTTTACCTCGCCACGGCTGTCGCCGGGCTTCCATACATCCGCCAGGGCGCTGCGCGCACGTCGCGCGTGTCCCGGATTGCGATGACGTTCCGTTATTCGCCGCACCGTTCCCGGCGCCGAAGTTGGCCGCCTCTGCGTATCGTCTAGACCGCTGGCTCGGGCGCCGCGCAAACTGGTCTTTGCACAGCGCCCGGTTTTACGCTCAAAATGCGTGCGCTGAGTACAATCCACCAGTTCAAGGCGCGCATCCCGGCTCGGACCGAATAAGAACACGGTAATACCCGGGCCCACATCGACGTCCGGGTTCGATCACACCGCCGTTGCACGATTCACATGGTGACTGGTAAGACCATCGCAAAACGCAAGGCGCTTTTATCTGCAGCGACTCTCCGGGCTCGCTGTTTCCCCAACGCGTGTCGCGGAACGTTGAGCGTTTTTCTAGCGGCTGCATTATGCGCCACGGCCGTGGCCAGCGAACACGAGGACTCGGTGCGATTGTACCGAACCCGGGAAGAACAACGCGAAGCCGGCCTGCACCGCGAGCTGACCCCTTGGCTACGCGCTTCCGGATTGGCGGAACTGGAATGGGTCAGAGACCGCGTAACGGTAGAGAAAAAAGACAACAACATTCGAGACACCGATCGTTCGGCGACCCTTCAGCTGGGACTGGTCGCCTCAGCTTCGGAGAAACTCCAGTCCGAGCTGGTCGTCGAATACGACACCGATGTGGACGAACTTGAAATCGACGAATTCACCGGGACGCTCGAGCTCGAACCCTGGGAGCTCTCAATCGGCAGACAATATCTGCCGTTCGGAGAATACTTCAGCCGCTTCGTGAGCGGCCCGCTGCTGGAATTCGGCGAAATCCGGGACACCGCCGCGACCTTGGCCTACGGCTTCGACGACCGGCTTGATCTTTCGCTGTCCGTATATCGAGGCATCGCCAAGAAGTTGGACAGCGGCTCGCGGGGAACGGATTGGACGCTGGCGCTGGAGACCTGGGCGCGGGAAGATCTCGCGCTGGGATTGAGTTACCAGAGCAATCTGGCCGACGCCGACAGCCGTCCGCTCGCCGACTACGACAACCGCTTCGCCCGCCGGGTCCCGGGGTTGAGCGGCTACGTCCTGTATGTAGGTGACCGTTTCGAGGCAACCGTGGAGGCCTTGGGCGCCGCGCGATCTTTCGCGGAGCTCGAATCCGACCGTAACCGCCCCACGGCGTGGAATCTGGAGCTGGCCCTGTTCCTGCACCCGAGGTTCGACCTCGCGTTTCGCGTCGAGGGCAGCCGCGAACTGGAAGACGAGCCTCGACTGCAATGGGGTGCCGCGGTCACCGTGCTCCTGCACCGCTCTACGACGATTACACTGGAGATTCTGCACGCGCGCTTCCGCGACGATCTGGCAGCCGATGATGACGACAACGCATTCGAACACAGGAATCGAATCGGTGCACAGCTGTCCATAGGTTTTTGATCCGTACACGCATCCCCGAGCGATGCATACGAAACGCGGGCGCCAATCCCGCGATCGAGTCGCGTCACGCGACATGTCCGCTCAAATCAGGCGCTTATTCGGCCGATTGCTGCTCATGCACCGACCAATGCCACCATTAACCAGAAATTTCCCGATGCAAGCACAAGGTTAAGGCCTCCTTGCACCGCCGCTGCGCCATACGGGGAGTCGGTTGAAGACTCCGCGGCAATCCAGTATAAGGTCGCATTGGGAAGATTGCCGTTCAGGCAACGGACGTTGGGGAGGACCGCCATAAGGATCGATAAAGCTACTTCCGCTGTCGCCTGCCTGGTCCTGCTGACCCTGCTCTGGGACGCGGCCAGCGCCGCCGAGCCGTGCGGCCCGTCCGAGGCGGTCGCCCGCGTCGCCTCGAGCGAGGGAACGATCACGCTGAACGGACGAAATGCGTCGAGAAACGCCTTGATCTGCGTCGACGACGTCGTCCGGGTCGGCCACCGCAGCCGCGCCGCCATCGTTTTTCTGCAGAACGAAAACGTTTTGCGACTGGATCAGGACACGCAGTTGCGGGTGCTCCCATCGAGCACAATCGATCGATCGCTGCTCGACATGCTCGAAGGCGCAATTCATTTTTTCAGTCCCAAACCGCGCTCTCTGAATATTCGAACGCCCTTCCTCAATGCCTCGGTGGAGGGCACCGAATTTCTCGTTCGGGTCGCGGACGAACGCACCTCAGCGACCGTGTTCAAAGGACGCATAGTCGCCGCCAACGACAAAGGCGAACTCACTCTCGCGAGCGGCGAATCCGCCGTTGCCGCGCGGGATCAGGCGCCCACCGCACAGCTCATCGCCAGACCCCGCGACGCCGTGCAATGGGCCCTGTACTACCTCCCGGTGTTCGCCGTGCCACCCGGGGGCGACCGGGATGCTCCAGCAGCGGCCGACGCCCTGCGTAAAGCCGACATGACTCTGTCGGACGGCGATATCGTCGGTGCCCTGGACGCGCTCGACACAATGCCCGGACCCGCGCGGGACGCGGAATACTGGTTCTATCGGGCGAATCTGCTGCTGGTCATCGGCCGTGTAGCGGAGGCGCAAACGGCCATCGAGCAGGGTGCGGCCCTGTCGCCCGACAACGCCGCCGCGCATGCCCTGCAGACCGTCATCGACGTTGCCCACAACCGGCGCCAGCAGGCGCTCGAGAACGGCCGCCGGGCGGTGGCATCGGATCCGACCTCCTCGGCGGCAAAGATCGCGCTCTCCTACGCGTTGCAGGCGGGTTTTCGTTTGCAAGCAGCACGGGACGCGCTGCTCGAAGCGGTAAAGGCGCAGCCGGAGGACAGTCTCGCCTGGGCGCGCCTTGCGGAACTCCAGTTGTCGCTGGGTGATCTGGGTGCGGCGTCCGAGGCGGCCGGCCGGGCGACGCAGTCCCTGAACGCGCGGCCTTCGCGCATCGGTGAAGCGCGCGTTCGGACCACGGAGGGCTTGATCGCGCTTTTTCGGATCCGGTTAGAGGAAGCCGAAGCGGCCTTCGATCGCGCCCTCGAGCTCAACTCCCAGGATCCCCTCACGCACCTCGGCCTGGCACTCGCCAAGATCCGCAGCGGCCGGCTCGAGGCGGGCCGGGAAGACCTTGCCACCGCCGTCGCGCTCGGCTTGAACGACGCCCTGCTGCGCAGCTACCTCGGTAAGGCCTACTTCGACGAGAAGAGGGATTCCCTGGCCGCGAGACAGTTCGCGGCGGCGAAGGAGCTCGATCCCAACGATCCCACGCCGTGGTTCTACGACGCGATACGCAAGCAGACCCGAAACCGACCGGTGGAGGCCCTGCGCGACTTGGAAACATCCATCGCGCTGAACGGCAATCGCGCCGTGTACCGCTCCCGCTTTCTCCTCGATCAGGACCTGGCGGCGCGCAGCGCCGGCCTGGGCCGGATCTACGGGGATCTCGGTTTCGAGCAGCGGGCGCTGGTGGAGGGATGGAAATCCGTGCGCACCGCGCCCGCGGACTTCTCGGGACACCGGCTGCTGGCCGACACCTACGCCAGCCTGCCGCGCCACGAGGTCGCGCGGGTGAGCGAACTTTGGCAGTCGCAGTTGCTGCAGCCGCTCAATATCGCACCCGTACAGCCGCAGCTCGCGGAAACGAACCTGTTTGTGCTGCAGGGTGCGGGGCCGTCGCGTCCCTCCTTCAACGAATTTAATCCGATGTTCGCGCGCAACCGCATCGCCTTTCGCGGCGACGGCGTCGCCGGAAGCAACGACACCTGGGGCGACGACCTGATTCTGTCCGGCATCCACAACCGCTTTTCGTTCAGTATCGGGCAATACCACTTCGAGAGCGACGGCTTCCGGCCGAACAACGACCAGGAGCAGGACATCGGCAACCTCTTTTTGCAGGCCGCGCTTTCCCCGGCGACCAGCGTGCTGGCCGAGTACCGCCGCAGCGACATTGAACAGGGCGACATGGAATTGCGCTTCACCGAGTTCTTCACCCCGGACATCCGGCAGAAAGAGGACGTCGAGACCGTGCGTGTCGGCCTGCGCCACGACTTCGCCCCGCACTCGACGCTAATCGCCAGCCTTACCCGTCAGGACGGCGATCTCGACACGCGCATACCCGGCTTTCTCAGGCTCTCCACCGACGTCGACAACTACGTCGCGGAGGCACGTTACCTGCACCGGTGGAACCGCTGGCACATGACCGCAGGAGCGTGGTACGTGAACGAAGAAGGCACCACCAGGGAGGAATTTTTCGGTTTCCCCACGATCACCGATGAAGAGTCGCGGCATTTCAACGCCTACCTCTATTCTTATCCCCAGGTCGGCGAGACCGTGGAAATGACCGTCGGCGCGAGCGCCGATTTTACCGGCGGCGACGTCACCGACACCGAGCGGTTCAATCCCAAATTCGGAGTGACCTGGGAACCGTCGCCGGAAATCCGGGTACGGGCGGCGGCGTTCAGCGGCATGCAGCGGCCATTCATATCCATGCAGAAGATCGACCCTTCTCTGGAACCGACACAGGTAGCCGGCTTCAATCAGGTCTTCTTCGACGGCGAAGGCGACGAGGCCGAACGCTACGGGCTCGGCCTCGACCGCAAGCTGTCCGATGACCTGTATGTGGGCGCCGAGGCCTCGCTTCGAGACGTTGAGGTGCTCATCAACATCGCACCGCAGGAGTTCGTGCGCAGAGACTGGGAGGAGCGGATTGGGCGCGCCTATCTCTACTGGAGCTTGAACGCCCACTGGGCGCTGACCGGCGAGTATCTCTACGAATGGTTCGAGCGCGAGTCCGAGGGCGGCCTTACCGGCAGCGAACAGTTCGCCGAGCTTCGCACCCACCGCCTGCCCATCGGGGCGCGCTATTTTCACCCCTCCGGTATCACCGCGACCGCCGTCGCCACGTACGTCGATCAGCGCGGGGACTTTACCGACTCCGGCAGCCCCGATCTGTCCATCGTCCCCGGCGAGGACGACTTCTGGGTCGTCGACGCGTCGCTCAGCTACCGCCTGCCGAAGCGCTACGGGGTCGTCAGTCTCGAGGTGAAGAATCTGTTCGACGAGGATTTTCGTTTCCAGGACACCGATCCGGGAAATCCACGGATACTGCCGGATCGATTCTTTATGTTCAAACTCGCAGTCTCGCTTTGAGAAGAATGATGCGCTTGAATGCGTCGACATGAGATCGACGTCGATAAACGATCATGGGCGCGGTTAAGCCCCGATGTATGTCGTCATCGATTGTAAACCTGCTTAACCCCATTCATGAGGGCTCGCGCCACCGTAGCTCGTTCATCCTCGGTGTCACGCTGAGCAAATTCCTAACAAATTCACGGGAGAAATGAAATGGCAGAAGAAGCACCAGGCGGTCAGGAATTGTGGGTCAAAATCACCAAGGGAGGAAAACCTACCCAACCGGGCGATAAAGGCAGCCTACGTGTCACGGTATACGAATCCGCTACGCCGACCGGTCCGGAAATAACCGGTGACGACGAATCGCAACCGCCGGCCGGGGAAACCGCCGTCGCCTGGCAGAGCAATCCGATCTGCTTCTGGTTCAACGGTAAACGGTATTGCCGCTGACGCGCACGCGTTTTCCGGTACATCCGGTTCCAACATCACCGGTCGCCGCGTGCGAACTGTGACCTAAACCAGCAGCTTGTAAACGTTGAGCGGCGCGGTGCGGCCCCGTACCGTCACCGCGCCGACGGGTTCCAGGGGATAGTCTTTTATAAGCCGGGCAACTGTATGCTCGGAAAGCAGGGCCCGGGTCCCCAGCTCCTTATTGTACTGCTCGAGTCGGGCCGCCACGTTCACCGCGTCTCCGTGCACCGTGTACTGGATCTTTTCCGCGCTGCCGACGTTGCCGGCGACCACCTCTCCGGTGTTGATGCCGACGCGGATGCTCAGCGTGTTGCCCGCGAACTTTTGCTCCCGGGTCAGCCGCTGCATCTCCGTTGCCGCCCGCACCGCGCTGTCGGCGTGCTCCGCGTTCTCCCCGGGAACGTTGAACGTCGCCAGCAGGGCATCGCCGTCGAATTGGGCAATGATTCCACCGTGACGAATAACGATCTTCGATACCGCTGAAAAGTACTCGTTGAGCAATTGAATGACGCGCTCCGGGGGCATGCGTTCGGAAAGCGCGGTGAAACCTTCAATATCGCTGTAGAGGATGGTTGCCGTGACATCCCTGGGCGTGAGATCGCCGCCGGCGGCCAGTATCTGCTCGGCGATTTCATGGGGAACGTACTTGTCGAGCGTGTCGCTGATCAGGTCCTTGTCCCGCTTCTCGACGCGATACTTCGACGAGATGCCGAATAACATCGCAAACGGGAGCTGTACCAGATACGGCACCACCGCAGGCAGCCATAAGGCGTGCTGGGTGAACGCGAATTGGACACCGAAGGCATACAGCAAGGAAACACTCGCAACCGCGACAGTGGAAAAAACGAGAGATAACGCAGACATCAGGATACCCACGGTACACCCGAATGCCAGGAGAATGCCGGCGTACGCGAGCGTCGGTGGAATGCGGAGCGTAGTATCCGTCAACAGGTTGACGAAGGCCGTGGCGGCGATTTCCACGCCGCTCAGGTCGATTCCGTCGGCCGACGAATAAACGGTGTAATAGCTGTCCGTTTGCTGCGGAGTGTTGTACTCCGCCACACCTACGAAAACGACTTTATCTTTGAGATCCGCAGTATCACCCGGCCGCTCGCCCTCCTGCTTGGCGATAATCCGGTGGTACGGCAAGTACTCGATCGTAGCGGCGGGCCCGTAGAAATTCAGATAATAACTGTCTTCCCCTGCGTAAAGTTTACGCAGAACCGCCCCAATGCCTCGGTCTCGCGGCGAAAGCTCGGCGGACGCCAGGAGATCGTCCACACGTCGGCGCTGCAGTATCGGATCGGTTTTGAACTGACTGCGTATAGCGCGCATGACGTGGTCCAAGGAATCGACCCCGTCCCGAGCATTCGAGTGCGACGCTGCGCGTCGAAACAGCTCCAGGTTGCTTGGACTCAAGGCCTGCAGCGCCACCACCGGCAGCGTCGCCGCGTCCGCCACGGAAGACTTGAAGGCCCAGAACTGACTGACCCTTGCGGGGGCCTTGGGCAGGGGAAAGGGCGCCGCCGCCAACGCCGCGTCGACCAGCTTTGGGACGGGTTCGACCAGCCTTTCCATCACCCAGTCCGGCGAGCGCTCCAGGGTGATCGACTCGACCAGGACCACGTTTCCGGCCCGTGCGATCGCCTGCTCGAGATCCGTGTCTTGATCTGCGGTCGCCGCCGGATCGCAGTTCGTGCCCGCCCAGCGGGGTGCGGGCGCAGACGGGTTCGACGCGTGGGGCTTCAGGAACACTATGTCGAACACGATCACCGCTGCACCCGCCCGCACCAGTGTGTCGATCAGGCAGGCATGGAGACGTCGATCCCAGTCGCGCACGTCGTCGGAGACGTTGAGCCGTTCGCTGGAGCGGCCGTCAATGCCGATGACGACGGCCTCCTGGGGAGGCGTTACGGGTCCCCGGACATTGAACAGGACATCGAGCCCGATCTCCTCTTCCAGTTTCATCCCGAAAGGCGATATCCCGATCAGTACACCGATACAACCGTTTATCAGGGCGAGGACGATGTGCCGAGGTTTCAACCCCAATCTGCTTCTCCTACCCAACGGTGATCTAGATTTGGAGCTTGCACGGGTTTTCCAAACGCTAATCCGGGATTTCGCTGCGCACGACGAAATAGCTTCGCCACGTGCTCGCGGCACGCCGCCATTTCAGAACCGGAATATTACATATCGGGCGGAGGAATTCCTCCGCTACCGGAAAAAGCTTGTTGCGAACACCCGGCGCTGAAGCATATTTTCCCTGTCTTCATGTGCAGGGCGCATCGATGACCGCTCGCCGACGAGGTTGATGTTTCGTCATGCAGCGGGGATGATGCAGGCCCGATGGCGGCGACGGAAACCAAAACTCGCGGGCGATGTCCCGACACGGCATACGATGTCGAACCCTTGGCGTTGTCGCTCACACCGAAGCGCATACTACTCGTGAGGGTGGATCGTATCGGCGACATGCTGATTACGACCCCGGCGCTGCGCGCGCTTCGTCGAGCTTACCAGGATGCGCGTATCGATCTTGTTGCCAGCGATTTGAATCGCGCAGTGGTGGCGGATAATCCCCACATAGATCAATTGTGGAGGCTGCCACTGCGGCGCCACTGGGAATGGCCGTGGCTGCTGCTGCGGCTCAGATCGCGAAAATATCAGGTGGCGGTCGACCTCAATACCGGCCATTCGCGTACCTCGGGAATGCTCGTGCATTACTGCGGCGCACGGGACCGGGTCGGCTTCGAGAAGCAACGCCGCAAGGGCGTGGACCGCTATTACAACCACAGCGTACCGCTCGCGCCCGAAGGACACCATGTCGAACAGCAATTGCGCATGGCCCGGGCCCTGGGCGCGGGCGACCTGGATCCGCGGCTGGAATTCGTCGTTCCCGAAAACGCGCGCCGGGACGTGGAGAGACGATTCGGGCCCCGCGCGGGCGTGGATCGTGTCGGCATCTTTGTCGGTAATGCCAAGAAGGTGCATTCGCGGTGGCCAATAGAGAAATTCACCGCCTTGACCCGCGCATTGTCAGAATTACCGAATCTCGAGATCCTGATCCTGGCCGGCCCCAGCGACGAACCCCTCGTCGCCGCCTTCGACCGCCTCAGGGGACCGCGCTGCAAGCCCGTGGTGAGCAACTCGCTGGCGCAAACCGCCGCACTCCTCGAAACCTGCCGTCTGTTCGTGACCAGCTCCTCAGGACCGATGCACCTGGCGGCGGCCGTGGGCACGGCGACGCTTTCCATTCTCGCCGGGTCCACGTACCGGGGTTGGCGGCCCCTGGGCGCCGAGCACAGCGCCGTGCGGTCTTCCGATGACGGCGTTGACGTGCGCTCCGTTCCCGTGGACGCGGTTGTTAAGGAAGCAAGACGCTTGCTCCGGGCGTGAGCCGGCGGAACGGCAGCAAGGCGCGACGAGGCTGTGCCCGAGAACGCCCCGCCTTCAATTCCCGCCTATTCTGTCGGCCAGCGGACGGAACTGCAGACCGTAGAACATCTGCAGATAGCGCTGTGTCTCCGCGCGATTGAGATCACTGACGTATTTCCAGAAACCGTAGACGCGAGACAGGGTCATCATCCTCTCCGCATAGCGCTCCCAGGTGTAACGCTCCGCGACACGATGCAGACCGCCGTCCGAGATCTGGCGCCAATAGCCTGGGTCTTCTCGGCACTGATACAGGAAAGCGGCGATTTTTTCCGCCGCCTCGTCGCCGCGGTTGGGATCGATGTGAAACCCGGACACGCCGTCTTCGATGATCTCCAGGGGTCCTCCGAAACAGGTCGCAAACGTAGGTAATCCCGAACTCATGGCCTCAATGACGGTCAAGCCGAAGGCCTCGAAGAGCGCCGGCTGCACGAAGGCGCCGCGACGGTCTGCCACGCCGCGATAGAGTTCGCCGGCGAAGGGTTTCTCGAGCTGCATCCCCAGCCAACGTACCTGCCCGTCCAGCTCGTAGCGCGTCATCAGATCGTGCATTTTCATGATCTGCTGGCGCTCTTCCGTGTCGCCGGAACGTTCCACCGCCACGTGGCCGGATATGACCAGCAGGTTGGCCTCCCTGCGCAGCGCCTCGGATTCGCCGTACCATTCCACGAAGCCGGTGATATTCTTGATGCGGTCCATCCGCGCCATGGTGAACAACACCGGCTTATCGGCATCGTCGAGGACACCGCGAATGTCTGCGGCCGTCTCCTGACCATAAATCAGTCGCTCGATATCGTCTTCGAGATGATGCAGACGCCTCTGCTTCTCGGTGTAGGGGAAATAGACTTCCGCGTCGGCGCCCGGAGACACGATGTTGAACTTGGTATCGTGGACGTCTATGCCGTGCACGACTCTGTAGAGTCCCGGCATGGTGAACGAGGCATGACTTTCGTATTGCCCCAGGGTTTCATCGGTACCTGCGATCTCCTGATAAGTGCTGGTGATGATGAAATCCGCGGCATTCATGGCTATGAGATCGGCGGTGAACTGGCAGGAAAAGTGGTAGTTGTCCTCGTTTTCATGCCAGAAGAGGTCAGAGTACAGGTACTTCGTCTTTTCCAGGGCGTGTGCGATATTGCACTGCGTGACGCCGAGCCGCTTCGACATCAAAGAGGCGACGAGGTTGCCGTCCGAGTAGTTTCCCACGATCAGATCCGGTCGGCCCCCAAGCTCCGCCAGCACTTCGCGTTCCGCTTCCGTGGCGTACTGCTCCAGATAAGGCCATATCTCGAAGCGCGATATCCAGTGCGGAATGATTCCGCCCTCGCTGTTGCGGAACGGGACGCGCAGAATTCGTGCGTTGGTGGTGCCGGCAATGTCCTCGATGCGCTGGTCGCAGGTGGTGTCGTCCGCCTCCGGTATGAGACGGGTCACCACCACGATCTGCGGTTCTATGCCTATCCCCTGTTCGTGCAGGCGTCGCCGCATTTCCCGTTCCAGCGCCCGTACCTGGTCCAGGATGTAAACGATCTGGCCCCCGGTATCCGGACGCCCGAGCACGTTGGACTGGCCGAAATAACCGTGCGGCGAGAGGATCGCGAGGGAGAAGATCATGGGCACGCGACCGAGAAAATGTTCCAGCGCACCGGGCGACGGCGCCTCGAGGATGTCCAACAACAGGCGCACGGAGTCTCGCACGCGCGCCGCGGTGTTGCCCCAGCCGGGTTCAAATCCGATGGCGCGCAACTCGTGCGCCAACTCCGGCCAGGAATCGGACGGGTCCCGCTTCTTGAGCACGGACTCGGCCGATCGCAGCGCCTGACGCAGGCCGGAGACGTCTTCGACGCTGCCGTTCAGCATCAGTTGCTGGTTGCGGTACTTGTGCACGCGCAGGAAATCCAACAAGCGCTGGTCCCCCTTGCCCAGGTCTCGGAACAATTGACTGGAAAGATGGCGGTTCAAGAACTCGACGCCCCGCCCGATCGACTCCGATTCGTGCAGCTTGTAGAACCCGCGCGAAAACGGCTCCATGTCCACTTCGAGGGTCCAGGAATCGTCCGATCGACCGGTAGCAAGTCGCTCCTTGAAGGCGAGATACGCGGACGTGTCCATCGACTCCATGTCCAGGGTGTCGAAGTTGATGCGGACATAGATCCAGCTCGCGATACGCGGCCGTAAGGCGAAACAGACCCACGACTCGTCCATGGCCGCTTCCTGGCACCAGCCGACCAGCATCGCCAGCGGACTCGCGCGCAGCTTTCCGCCGGCGTCTTCCTCGCACAGCTGCTCGAAGATATCGTAGATGTTGTTGCGCAGAAAAAACTGCGCACCGCTGGTGCGGAGGTGGTGGACGAACTGGGCCAACTCGCTGCGATAGCCGCTGAGATAGCCTATCGCGCTTTGTAACGTATCCAGGTGACGGTTCATGATTCCGACAACCCCCACTGATCAAGAAACGGTTGGTAAAACCCCTTGTCCTGCACCGTGGCGCCACGGACGCCGACGACGGCCGAGGCGAAATCCTGAGCCCGCTCCAGGGTCAACTTCAGCGGCCAGCGCTGCATCAGCCCAAGGACGAAGGCACTGCTGAAAGCGTCCCCCGCACCCACCGTATCCACGACCGGCTGAGCCGAAGGCGGTTCGACAACCTCGTTTTGGCCTTCCCTACTCATCACCATAGCACCTTGTGCGCCGCGGGTCACAATGAGCAGTTCCAGATCGTGCCGTTGTAACAGCTCCGACGCGCTTCGCTCCGGCTCTTTTCCCGGGTCCATCAGCAGCGCCAGTTCGTCCGCATTGAGTTTGACCCATCGGGCCGCCGACATGACCGAGTGGGTCGTTTCCACATCCCACCACGGCGGCCTCAGGTTTACATCAACAAAGATCGGCATGTCGTGGGTCGTCTTGAGCGTCTCCAGCGCCCGGCGGGACTCTGAACCACGCAGCGCCAGCGTGCCGTGATAGAGCAGCGAAGGCGTCCCCGGCGGCAGGCCGGCGCCGTCAATATGATCGTAGGCGCGGTCAAAGACGATGTCGTAAGCGGGCTCACCGTCGTTGAAGGTCACTTCCACGGTTCCGGTCGGATGTCGTGAATCCAACTGCAGTCCGGCGGTGGTGAGTTCCCAGGCCTGCATGGCGCCGCGTATCCTTCGGCCCAACGGATCGTCGCCGACGCGGCTGATAAACGTCGGCGCCTGGCCGAAGGCCTGAAGATGCCAGGCGACGTTGAACGGCGCTCCCCCGAGGACAATATGTCCATCCGGGAAACGGTCGAACAGCACCTCGCCGAAGATGAAAGGGTTGTGCGTGTGCGCCACTTCTCAGCACCGATCAGCGCATCCAGCGCTGCGCCCGGGGGTGGTAGTGGGCGAGGCCCTCGAGGATGCCGGCGCTGTAATTTCCGTTCATTCCGAGAAATCCGCCCTTGGCGAAGTACAACGCCGCTTCGGTCCGCGCGCTCCGGCAAAGACTGCGCGCCTCCCGGCGCACTTCGTCGGTGGCGTTTGCGACCAACACCGCGGGGATCTCGCTGCAGAGGACGTTGAGGTCGTTGCCGCTGTCTCCGGCGAAAAGGCTTTTCTCAACGGTATATTTCAAACGACGCATCAAAAATCGTATGGCGTGCAGCTTTGAAGCGTGTTCCGGGAGTACGTCCACGAGACCGATATCCAGATTTTCGTCGATGCTCCATATGATACGGTATGACAGGTCGGCTTCCTCCAGGCGCGGGCTCATCTGACGTTTCAATTGCGCAACGTCGATGGACGTGGAGGCGTAAAAGCTGCTCTTGAAGCGCCCCTGCTTGTGCTCCTCCTGCGGCGTCAACTGAGGCAGATCGGCGAACAGCGCGTGCAGAGATTTGCCATCGTACACCTTCCACTCCGCGGCGAGGTGGTCGTACCACGATTGCCACAGCGACCACGTGCCCTCGGCCACACTGTAGACGGAGGTACCGACGTCTCCAACGACGAGATCCGGTGGAGGAATTTCGTACTCCGCGATCGCGGCCTCGACCAGAGTGCGATCCCGTCCGGTGACGTAGGCAATCCGCACCTCCCGACGTTCGGCGACCGCGGCAAACCGCTCCCGCGCCAGGGGCGACTCGGATTGCGGACCGTTCGGCAGCAGTGTGCGATCGAGATCGGTACAGATCAGCAGAGGCTCGGACATTCAGACCTGTTCATGTTCCGGCGGAATGCGGCAGGCTTCCAGGAATTCGTAGTGGGCAATGGCTTCCATGATGCCGGCGGCGTAGGGACGTGTGGCGAAGTAAATCCTGTCCGCGTGCAAGAGCTGATCGAGCTCCTCGTCGTGGCGGTTGGCGACGACCGCCGCCAAGGTGTTGCCTCGCATCATGTCCTCGTCGGTCCCCGTGCCCCCCGCCGCCAGGATGTGGTCCAGGGGTATGTCCCACAGGGTGGAAAAATAACGCAGCGCAAGGCCCTTGGATGCGCGCACCGGAACGATGTCGAGATACTGTCCAAATGAAAGGAAGGTGTTCACCGATTGGTCCGCCTGATGCAGCAGACTGTTGAGCTCTTCGAGCGACGGCGCCTTGCGTGGATCGATGTAATAGCTGACTTTGAATCGACTGCGCTCCTTCCGCGGTTGCAGCGCGATCCCTGGGATGTCGGCCAGGGTGTCGCGCACCGCGGCCGGGTTCCACATGTAATCGATGTGGCGCGCCCAGGACTTGTCGGCATTGAGCTGAGGTGCGTAGTAGATCTCGGTACCAACGCTGGTGATGAGTACGTCCGGAAGCGGTATACCGTATCGTTTCATGACGGCCAGCGCCGATTCCAGGCTGCGGCCGGTGGCGATACCGAAACTGATGCACTTGCGGTTGTCGACAATCAGATCCACCAGGTCGGACAAGGCTTTCGGGTCCCCGAGCAGGTTCTGGTCGATGTCGGTAAACAGCGCGCGATCGTGATACAGCATGGGCCGGCGCACGCGGGGTGTGCGCGGAAGGGTCTCCATGCCCTCGAGCAGCGGCACGATGGTGTCGATAAAGCGGCGGGCATGCGCCTCCCAGGAATAATTCTCATGCACCCCTTTGAGACCTTGACGGGACAGCCGGCTCCATACCGTTGCGTCGGAAAGTATCTTGAGCAGCGCTTTCGCCATGGCATTCTCATCCAGAGGATCGATGAGGATGCCGTTTTCGCAGGTCGCAACGATGTCCTGGGGTCCGCCGTCCTCCGTCGCCACGAGCGGCAAGCCGCTGGCGGCGGACTCGATAAGCGTCAGACCAAAGGGTTCCGTGAGCGCCGGATTTATGAACACCCCGCGCGAGGCGGCCGCCAGACGGTATATCACCGACACATCCTCGGGCGCATGATGCTTCGGATACGCGACTTTGCCGTAAAGGTCGTATTGATCGATCAAGAGAATGATCTCGGTCAGAACCCGTTGAGCGCTGCTGTCCATGTCCTGAATATCGTTGCGGTTGCCGGCGACGATGACCAGGTTTGCCGCTTTCTGCAGATCTTCCGACTCACCGTAACATTTGATGAGCGTGGCGATGTTCTTGCGTTCGTCCGGCCGTGAAAGTGCCAGTATCATGGGCTTGTCGGGATTACGCAGAAATCGATTGATCTGCGCTGCGATCGGCGCCTCGGCTTCATCCCCCGCCGGCGGAAAAAAACTTTCCAGATCGGTCCCCGGTGGAATGACCCGCATTTTCTCCGGCTGATAGAAGTCGTAGCGGGCGTACTGGTCTTCAATCTCATTGTTGGTGCTGGCAATCACCAGCTCCGCGGCGCCCAGCACGCTTTCTTCCGCATCAATACGCCGCGACATGTTGTACTGCTCCTCCACCTCCGCGGTCTTCAGTCCCGCCGCCAGCAACCTTCTGCGTTTTACCCTGCCGAGCGAATGCCCCGTATGCACCTGAGGGCGCCCCAACAGCGCCGCGACCCGCATGCCTACGTATCCCGCGTCCGCGTAGTGGCTGTGAATGACGTCCGGCGGCGGTTCGGCACTGCCGAGGAACTGGGCCGCGTTGTCCGCGAAGGCGTCGAGGTGATCCCACAGTTCCTCTTTGCGTATGTAACCGTCCGGTCCGGCATCCAGACGCACTATATTGACGCGGTCGTCGAGGGGTTCCTGCGGCCGCGCGTAATCCGCACTGACGTGGCTGTCGACGACGCGGCGGGTAAGCAGGTCGATGCGCGCGACCTTCGGTTGCCTGCCCAGCGCCCGAGCAAGTTCCACCACGTAACGAGTCTGTCCACCGGTGTCCGGATCCCGTCCGAGTTCGAGACTACGCGCCCGAATCAGGCCGTGCACGCTGATCAAAACCAGATATAGTCCCTGCCGAGTACCCCGCTTTGCCATAGGGCTGATGTGATACGCAATTTCGACCGGTTTTGCAAACTTTCCACGTGCAGCGCAGTGCGACCGCGATCGAATTCCACGACGGAGCGGTCGCTGTGTCGCCAACGGCATCGACGGTCCGCTTCGAGGGCTTCAACGCTGCGACTCGGATCGCGAATGGCTGTAAGCGGGTGTGTTATTCCTGTTCGTCTGTCCCAAGCAAAACGCAATCCGACTTCATTGACGACGTCAATCGAACGTGTTGTTATGCTCGACACAGCAAACACATTCGCGCTTCCTACAGGAAGAAAACGATGACCGACGCCAAAGAGACGGTGGAAATCAAACGCGGACTCAAAGGAGTCTATTTCGAGCGGTCGGCGACGACCTTCATCGACGGCCGCGCGGGCGAGCTCCGATACCGGGGTTACTCCATCCACGACCTCGCGGAACATTCGACCTTCGAAGAGACGGCCTATCTGCTCCTGAACGGGGAGCTGCCGACAGCGGGCGAACTCAATGAGTTTGACCAAAGACTCAAAGCTGCGCGACAACTGCCGACGCCGCTGTTCGACATCATTCGCGCGGTTCGAGATGCCCACCCCATGGACGTGCTGCGCACCGCGGTTTCGGCGCTCTCGGCGTTTGATCCGGACGTTGCCGACAACTCCGCGGCATCGACTTTGGACAAGGGTGTCCGTCTGACTTCCCAGGTGCCGATGATCGTCGGCGCACACCATCGAATTCGCAACGGACTGGAGCCCGTCCCTGCCAGTCCCACGCTGGGGCACGCCGCCAATTTTCTCTACATGTTGAAGGGAGAACCGCCCAGCGACGACGCCGCCAAGTTGATGGACACCGACATGATTTTGCACGCCGAGCACGGTTCCAACGCCTCGTCGTTTACGGCGCGGGTGGTGGCCAGCACCGACGCCAACCTCCACGCCGCCATCACCGCCGCCATCGGCGCGCTCTCCGGTCCGGCCCACGGCGGGGCCGCGGAGAACGTCATGAAGATGGCGCTGGAAGTCGGCGACGCGGCCAATGCGGCCGAATACGTGAAACGCAAGCGCGGGAATCGAGAGCCCGTGATGGGTTTCGGTCATCGTGTTTATCGCGCCGAAGACCCTCGGGCCCGGCACATGCGCGCAGGCGTGGAAAAGCTGTCGAAGGAGATGGGGCAGCCGCAATGGTACGAAATTCTGCAGGCCATCGTAGAGGCCATGCGGCCGTATTCCCGCCACGGGGTCAACGTCAACGTCGATTTTTACGCCGGTGTGGTGTATCACCTCCACGGCATCCCGGAGGACCTGTTCGTACCGATCTTCGCCGTCGGCCGCGTCCCGGGTTGGACCATTCAGGTCGTGGAGCAGATGGCGAACAACATATTGATAAGGCCGCTGACGCATTACAACGGCCCGGGCCCGCGGGCGTACGTGCCCCTGAACGATAGAATTTAAGCCCCGGGGGGCAACACGGGCTCCGCGCAACCGACGGCCAGGGCCAGTCCCACGGCGGTGGTGGCGACGATGTCGTCGACGGTGGCGCCGCGCGACAGATCGCAAACCGGCCTTGCGAAACCCTGCAACACGGGACCGATGGCCCTCGCTTTGGCGGCGTACTGCGTGAGCTTGTAGCCGATATTCCCGGAATTCAGATCCGGGAACACCAATACGTTGGCGCGCCCGGCCACCGGACCGTCTGCTTTGACTTTCTTCGCCGCCACCCACGGTACCAGGGCGCTGTCGACCTGAAGTTCGCCGTCTATGGCGAGGTGCGGCGCGCGCTCCCTGGCAATGGCTAGCGCCCGTTGCACCTTGGCCACCGCCGCGTGTTGCGCGCTGCCGTGGGTGGAAAACGAGAGCAAGGCCACGAGCGGCGGTTCCTGCAGCAGCTTGCGCGCGTTCTCGGCGGAGGCGATGGCGATGTCCGCGAGCTGTTCCGGGGTCGGATCGGCGTTCACCGCGCAGTCGGCAAATATCATCGCCCTGTCGCCGTGCCCCAGAAAGTCTGGCAGCAGCATGAGGAACAAGCTGGACGGCGTTTGCATTCCGGACGCCAGACCGATAACGAGCATGCCTGCCTCGATGACGCGCGAAGTCGGATGATTGACGCCTCCCACCATCAGCGAGGCCTCGTCCAGCTTCACCATCATGGCCCCGTAGTAAAGAGGTTTGCGCATGAGGCGGTGGGCGATTTCGGGCTTGGTTTTCGGTCGTGACTCGACGTAGCGTGCCGCGTATCGGCCGACATCCCCGTTTTCGTCCGGATCGAGGGTGGCCATCTCCTTCAAGGACACACCGGATCGTCGTGCATTGAACTCGATGCGTTGCCTGTCCCCTAGCAACACGACCTTTGCCACACACTGATCCGTCAGCGCCCGCGCCGCGGCGATAACCCGGGGGTCGTCCCCCTCCGGAAACACCACGGTCTGATCGCGCGTTTTCGCGTTCTCGATGAAACGATCTATGAAATGCATCCGCTGCTAAGACCCCTGCGCGAGTGTGATCGGAGCAGCTATTCTAGCCGACCACGGAACCCCTAAACGCCCAGAGTCCCCGGCGCTTCACTGTTTGGATTGGTGCTCCGGGATCAGGACGATCTTCTGCGCCGCGGCCGCTCCCTCGTGCAGATCGCGGAACGCCCGCACCCCCTGCGACAACGGCCGCTGTTCGACCCATCGTATATCTCCGAAGGCGCCGCTATGGAGGGCGTCGACGGCGGCGCGCAGGTCGACCGGGGTGTAGGTGTAGTTGCCGATCAAGGTGATTTCGGCCAGCGTCAGGGTGCGCGTGTCGAGCCCGGGGGCGTTGTCTTGCAGACCGATGTGGGAGATGACGCCACCGGGGTTCACCATCCGGCACGCCGCCGCCCGGGTGGCCCCGGCACCCACGGCGTCGACCACGAGCTCGAAGCGCCCCGAGCCAGGGTCGGTGGCAGCCGGATCGTAGACTTGTGCGCACCCGGCCGCCTCGGCCGTGCGCCGACGCCCCGGATTGGTGTCGCCCAGGAAGATCTCGCGACAGCCTTTGTGCCGCAGCAACCGCGCGCTCAGCATGCCGACCGAGCCCGCGCCCAGCACCGCCCGCCAAGCCATGGCCATCAACCAAAGCGGCACCGGCCAGGCCGTGGCAGTGGTTTTGGAAAGCTGTTGATTAGCTAACGGCTAATCCTCGTACATC
>CAMYIN010000211.1 GCA_947258495.1 uncultured Gammaproteobacteria bacterium | reverse complement strand
CCGCCAGGTGTCGCGATTACGGCTTACGCGTCCCCAGCCGCGCATGCCTGAGCCACGATTTGAATTTCTGCCACAGGGGTAATGGGTGTATACAGCAGACTGAAATTTTCATAATCTCTACGTCACTAATAATTGGTGACGGACAGATGGAAATCAGCTTGTGCTGGAATCGAGATGAAATGGCGAACGTCAGTTCGAATTTGTCGACTATCGTATCGTTCCACATTTCGTTCAAACATAAACCGGAGATACTGAAACCGGAGGAGATCTATCCCCATTTCCATCGCTATATCCGACACGATGAGGTGGCGATACTTTCGAACTATGGCAACGAAAAGGCGATTGAGTTCGCAAATCAACATTACAGGGAGAAAGATGGGACGTACAAGCGCGTGCCATTGAGCGAATGTATTTCGCAACTCATACGGTTGTCCGAACCTAATAATTACAGCGAGATCGAGTGCTACCCGGCAAATTTGGATCTAACTCGAGACGACCATACTTTTACTTCGGAGTTTTTTGAACTGCGGGCCGCGGATATCGGATTTGAGTATAAAGTCATCATCGATATCATGCCGTGGAACGATTATCAACGGGCGCTCGAGATGATTGCTGTTAACAGGGAAAATGCAGAAACGGAATAAAATACCAGCTTCCGACTTCCTCTGGTTGATCGTCATAGATCTGATAGCAGCGGTTTTCTGCAGGTTGTCGTCAAATCGTATGAACAGGTTCAGAACGATTGAAATCGCTGTTCTGGCGCTGGGCGCTTTGCTCATAGTGGTTGTATCGGCGCGCTGGGCGCCCGATTTATTCGTAGTCGATGCCAGCTCGGATGTGATTCTGAACGCGACCTGGGTCCTGCTCGAGTTTGTTGCGTTGATACTCGGGATCGGCGTTACTATTTCTCCTTTCGCGCTGCTCATTCGATTGAGCGGGGTGATCCCGCGCGGTGACGGAACTCGAAAAATACAGATCGCGGCGTTGACGGTCTCCAGCAGTGTAGTGGTGTTGGCGGTGGCCCTCTACACGCATCTCGGCAATGCCATGACTGCACACGCATTGCAATACTTTTCGTTTGTTTTCGCCCTGCTGCCTGGATATCTATTCATTACCGCGGGCACGACTTACGGATTGATCGTGCTCATAGCGCGTCGATACGCGTAGTTCCCTCGAGTTCCGGGGTAGACAGGGCAATTTCGAAGCTCATTGCGTCAATCGTAATGGAAAGCGACGATTACGGGTTCGGAATTGAACTGTAGACCGAGAGGCGACCAACGAGTAAGTACGGCATGATCCGATATGACCGCAAGATCGCCGCGATATGCGGGATGTTCGTATTGGGGTTGACTGCGATGTTGCTTCTTCCTCGGATACCGCAGGATCCTCTCTATCATACCTTTGCCGACCGGCGCGAGATCTTCGGGCTACCGAACTTCTGGAACGTCATTACAAATCTACCTTTTATCGCCGTGGGACTGTCGGGACTCCGCCTATGCAGCGGGGGGATACCGCAGGGAGGGCTGCCGCTACTGGCCCCGGTCTACCGCGTATTCTTCCTGGGCGTGCTACTCGTAGGGTTCGGTTCCAGCTACTATCACCTCGATCCATCAACCGAGACCTTGATCTGGGATCGATTGCCCATGTCCGTCGCTTTCATGGCGTTTCTCTCGATGGTCTGGGGGGAGCACGTCTCCACATACCGAGTAAGGGTGTTTCTGGGGACGACTCTGATAGTGGGACTGGGCTCGGTAATGTATTGGTACATGACGGAGACTCGAGGTGCCGGTGACCTGCGGCCGTACGCGCTTACCCAATTTCTGCCGATGCTGCTGATTCCGCTGATTCTTATATACTTTCCGTCCCGATTTTCCACCACCGTGCACTTGTGGGTTGCGCTCGGGTTCTACGCCACAGCGAAGGTAGCCGAACATCTGGACGCGGCTCTCTTGGAATTGTCGGGCGTTGTGAGTGGGCATGCGTTGAAGCACGTGCTTGCTGCGCTGGGCACGCTTTCCGTAATGATGGCATTGATGACACGCCGTCCGGCCCCCTCCATATCCCCGGAAACTTTCGAGCTTGGCCAGGCGAGGATTTCGTCAGGGCAGGTCGAAGAATAGCGCTTCGGTGCCCGCCTCGGTGTGAAGGCGTAGTAAGTCTATGTGTTGGATAACGGCGCCGTCGCCCTGTTTCAGGTCTTTACCCTCCGCCGAAAGACTACCGTTTACTACATGGATATAGGCCGTGCGTCCGGGCAACAGTTCTTGAGACATTTTGCCTCGAGGATCGAGGAGCAGTCGATTAATGTATGTGTCTTGGTGTATCCGAAGCGTTCCGTCTCTTCCATCCGGCGAAATCAGCAGTTGCAGCCCGGTTCCGGCCTCGTAGCGTGTTTGTGCGTAACTTGGAGCAAGACCAAGCTCATGCGGCTCGATCCAAATTTGCAGGAACTTCGCGACCTGGTCCTGGGACGCGTTATATTCGCTGTGTGACACGCCTGTACCTGCGCTCATCAGCTGTATTTCGCCCGACGAAAGACGGCGAACGTTGCCCAAGCTGTCGTTGTGTTCAATACTACCTTCGGTGACATATGTAACGATTTCCATGTCTCTATGCGAATGCATGGGAAATCCCTTGCCGGGTTCGACGCGGTCGTCGTTGAGGACGCGCAACACGGATACCCCCCGATAACAAGGATCGTAGTAGTCGCCGAAGGAGAACGTATGTCTGCTGAGCAGCCAGCCGATGTCGGTTTTTCCCCGCTCGTAGGTCTTCCGAACCGTAATCATGATGTACGACACAGCGTATTGTTGATTAATGGCATTATTCCAGAAACAGGGACGGGTGACAGCGGCCGTTATCCCGATGTATCGGGACTTTGTTCGCTTATTCGGGCGGACAGGATCTGTCGCGGAACCAAAAACCCGCATGTGAGCACGGGAATGGGCGTCGTGTCCGTTCGGCGTGCCGCGGGCCCTGCACGAGGCCGGGCGCGCTTTTTCGTGACCGCCCGCCGAGACCCGTGCATTCGGGAGCGGGCGGCTGGGTATTCCGCGCGAACGCACGCAGCGGTGAGATTTCGACCGTGCGGACGTTTCTCGCGTTGATTTTCTGCACGACCTTTGTTTTATTCGTATTTCCTCGTGCCTCGGATTATCCGCGCCCGCAATCCATGATTGGTCCAACGACTCCTGTGAACGTGTTACACGTATTTGAAATTCAGGATGGAATTATTCGAAGCTTCTCTATAATTAATAGTCTGTATGGGCAAAGGGTACCGCCGGTACCCGAATTAATGCAGCAGGAATACCTTCTTCGGAGGAAAAGAGAGCATGTCTGACGATAAGAAATGGGTGTATTCCTTTCATGAAGGAGACGGAAGCGACAAACGATTATTGGGCGGAAAAGGGGCGAATCTATGTGAAATGACGCAAATGGGATTGCGAGTTCCGCCCGGGTTCATCATAACGACTGAGGCATGTCTTCATACCCTGGACGATCCGCGACAGGAGTTTCCGGAGCAATTGATGGATCAAGTGCGCGAGCAAATGGCCCGCCTAGAAAAAGAAACGGGTCGCGGTTTTGGACAGGCAGACAACCCGCTCCTGGTATCGGTGCGCTCGGGTTCCGCAATCTCGATGCCCGGAATGATGGATACAATACTCAATCTCGGACTCAACTCGGATACCCTACAAGGGTTGATCGAACAAACTAACAACGAGCGTTTCGGTTACGATTCTTATCGCCGTTTTATCCAGCTGTTTGGAAAAGTGGCGATGGGGATCGCCGATGAGCATTTTGATGAAGCATTTGAAGCTGTAAAGCGACAGGTCGGCGCAAACAACGATGTGGAACTCACTGGCGAAGATCTGCGACGAATCACGACGGTCTTTTTCGATGTAGTGCAGCGGCAGGCCGGGCGGCCGTTCCCACTCGATGTTTACGAACAACTCGAATGGTCGATCCGCGCGGTTTTCAAATCCTGGATGGGAAAGCGCGCGGTGGACTACCGCCGCCAGTTCAACGTCACCCCGGACATCGCTCACGGTACAGCGGTGAACATCTGTACCATGGTGTTCGGAAACATGGGAAACGACGGCGCGACCGGGGTCGGATTCACACGCAACCCGGCAACGGGCGAGAACGTCATGTACGGCGAATATCTGACGAACGCGCAAGGCGAGGATGTGGTGGCGGGAATCCGCACTCCGAAACCCGTCGTGCAGATGGCCGAAGAGATGCCGGAGATCTATCGCCAGCTCGAGGATTTGCGGAATCGACTGGAATCCCACTATCGAGAAGTGCAGGACTTTGAATACACCGTGGAAAACGGGGTGCTGTATTGTCTGCAGACGCGGAATGGGAAAATGAATGCCGCGGCACGCGTGCGCACGGCGGTGGAAATGGCCGCACAGGGGCTGCTTACCCGCGAAGAGGCTCTGCTTCGCGTCGATCCCGAGCAACTCGATCAGTTGCTCCACCCGCGGCTCGATCCCTCGTTCGAGGCGACGCCGTTGGCGGACGGCTTACCGGCGTCGCCCGGCGCCGCAAGCGGGCGTGTGGTCTTCGACGCCGACCGGGCGGAAATGCTGGCTAGGGACGGTGAAAAACTGATACTGGTGCGGGAAGAGACCAAACCTGATGACATACACGGTTTTTTTGCCGCGCAGGGGGTGCTCACCAGCCGGGGAGGAAAGACGTCTCACGCCGCGGTGGTGGCGCGCGGCATGGGTAAACCCTGCGTGGCGGGTGCCGGTGGGATATCCGTCGACGTCCGATCGCGGGAGGCACGGGTCGGTGAGCGCGTGCTGCACGAAGGCGACGTCATTACTATCGACGGTGGTACCGGCAAGGTTTACGAAGGCGAAATTCCGACCGTCCCTGCGGACTTTACGTCGGAACTGCGCACGCTGCTCGATTGGGCGGACGCGACCGCACGGCTTTGCGTACTGGCGAACGCGGATACGCCGGAGGACGCGAGGCGAGCCCGGGAGCTTGGGGCCAGAGGCATCGGCCTGTGCCGTACCGAACGCATGTTCAACGCCCAGGACCGATTGCCGCTGGTCCTCGAGATGATCCTGGCCGAAGATGAGGACAAGCGAAAGCAGGCCCTGGATCGGCTGCTTCCGATCCAGCGGGAGGATTTCAAGTCGATGTTTCAGACCATGTCCCCATACCCGGTGACGGTTCGTCTGCTGGATCCTCCCATCCACGAGTTCCTGCCTACGGAGCGGGAGCTTGAGGAGGAACTCCAGGATCTGCATCAATTGCGCGGTAATATCCGGGGGATGACGACCCTTATGCAGTCCCTGCGCACGACGAGCCCGGAATTGATCGGTACTGCAAACCTGCCGGCGTTCATGCAGGAGGGCGGCGTCGAATACGTCGAGAGGGTGATCACGCACAAGCGCAGGATGCTCTCCAAGGTACGCGAGCTGTTCGAGATCAACCCGATGCTCGGACATCGTGGTGTGCGGTTGGGGATAACCTTTCCGGAAATCTATGAAATGCAGATACGCGCGGTGCTGGAGGCGGCGGCCGAATGTATGCAGCAGGGCACGGAAGTCCATGCGGAGATCATGGTTCCACAGGTCTGTACCGCCCAGGAATTACTCAGGGTCAAAGTCTATGTGGACAGGATTTCGCAGACCGTGCAGGAGACCTTCAAGTTAAAGGTCAATTTTAAATTCGGCACCATGATCGAAGTAGTGCGTGCCTGTATGCGGGCGCGGAATCTGGCCGAGGTCGCGGAGTTTTTCTCCTTCGGTACCAACGATTTGACTCAGGCGACTTTTTCGTTCTCGCGCGAAGATGCGGAAAACAAGTTTTTGCCGTTCTACAACGAGAACGGGATCCTTCAGGACAATCCCTTCGAGGTGCTGGACGTCAAAGGCGTCGGTCAGCTCATGGAAACAACCGTCAAATGGGGCCGCGAAAGTCGTCCCGATTTGATCGTAGGGATATGCGGCGAGCAAGGTGGTCATCCCGCCTCCATACGGTTTCTACACGCTGCGGGCCTCGACTACGTATCCTGTTCCGCATTGCGCGTGCCTATCGCCCGCCTGGCGGCGGCACAGGCCAAACTTCGAGAAAGTGAGTACGACGCCGGTTAGATGAAAGTACGATCAGGGCTGCGCGCGCACGCAGAGCACGTCGCAATCTGCGTCCTGCATCACGGCCTGCGTCGTGGACCCAAGTAGTCTCGCGAGCCCGCGTTCGCCGTGCGTACCCATGACGACCAAATCCGCGCCGGTTTCTTTCGCCGTTTCAACAATACGTCGTTTGGGCGCTCCGGACTTGATTACATGCTTGCATTTCTCCAGGCCGTGTTTTCGCATCCAGTCGGACAGGTATTTGTTGGCCCGTTCAATCAGCGCG
>CAMYIN010000210.1 GCA_947258495.1 uncultured Gammaproteobacteria bacterium | reverse complement strand
GATAGCAGCTCGGGTTGCGTTTTCGCGAACTCGGGAAAATGTTCTTCCATCAGGCTTGCGATTTCCTTGTGCAATTGCTGACGCTTGCTGCGCAACAGGCTGTTGTAGGCCACCTCCTGCATGATCGCGTGTTTGAATTCGTAGATCACTTCGGGCGACAGGCCGCGCCGATAGAGCAGTCCAGCGTCGATCAACTTCGCCAAAGCGTCTTCGAGAACGGCACCGGCGAAATGCGACAGCGCCGCCAGCAACTCGTGCCGAAAGTTACGTCCGATCGTGGCGGCGATTTGCGCCACTTCCTTGGCCGATGCCAGTCGGTCCAGGCGCGCCATGAGCGAGCCCTGCAACGACACCGGAATGGCGAGCGGAGGCCACGGGCCTGAAAATTCGAATCGATCGCTCGTCTCTTCGAGCAGGCCCGATTCCAACACCATTTTCGTGAGTTCCTCGACGAACAGCGGCACGCCGTCGGTCTTGTCCACGATCTGCTCGAGCACGGCATCGGGCAACGCTTTTCCGCCCGCGACGTGTTGGACGAGCGCCGCGCTCTCCGCACCGCTCAAACGCCTGAGCGCGATCAGGCTGACGTGAGCTTTTTCGGTCCACGGCGGAGCGAAATCGGGACGAAAGGTGCAAACAAGAAGCACTCGCTCCGTCGGCAGGTGCTCGACGAACAGATTCAACAACTCGAGCATGGAGGGATCCGCCCAGTGCAAGTCCTCCACGACCATTAACACCGGCTCGCGGGCGGCCGACGCCTTGAGCACGGCCAGACACGCCTCCAGCGTTCTCTTTCGCACATCCTCGGGGCTCAGTTCCAGGGCCGGATAGCGTTCCGTCACCGGTAGCGAGAGCAGCGACGCGAACAGCGGAGCGTAAGACGACACCGGAAGATCGAGAGTGCGCAACAGTTGTTCCAGTTTGTCCAGCTTTTGATCCTCGCTTTCGTCCTTGACGAAGCGCAAACCGCGCCGGAACTGATCGATCAATGGATAGAACGGGGTGTCGCTATGGTAGGGTGAACAGTAATACAGCACCCGGTTGCGGAATTCGTCGTCCGCTCGTTCCTGGAAAGCCCTCAGGATACGCGATTTGCCGACGCCCAATTCGCCCGAGCACAAGACCACCTGCCCCTCGCTGTTACTGGCTTGCTTCCACCGCGTCAACAAAAGATCCACTTCCTCGTCGCGTCCTACGAGCGGTGTGATTCCGAGGCGTGCCGTAGCCTGGTAGCCGCGGTCTACGTCGGTCTCGCCGCACACCCGATAGACGGTCATGGGTTCGGAAATTCCTTTGAGCCGCCGCGGTCCCAATGTCTCGAGCGCGAACATGCCTTCCACCAGCCGCCGGGTGGTCTCGCCGATCACCACCGACCCGGGCTCCGCCAAATCCAGAAGGCGGGAGGCAATGTTGGGCGTATCGCCGACGATACCCATTTTTTCACGCTGTTCGCCCGTGCCGACGTCGCCGACCACGACGAGCCCGGTATGCACTCCGATACGGACCTGGAGCTTGACCCCGGGGTGCGATAACTTGAGATCGAGCGAATCGATAGCCTCGAGAATCCCGAGTCCCGTCCGCACCGCGCGTTGCGCGTCGTCCTCATGCGCCAGGGGATAACCGAAACAGACCAGCAACCCGTCGCCGATGTACCTGGCAATAAAACCGTCGAAGCGTTTAATCACCGTGGCGCAGGTTTCCCGGTAGACGGTCAGAAGTTCCTTGAAGTCCTCTGGATCGAGACCTTCGGAGAGTGCCGTGGAGCCGACTAGATCGCAAAACATCACCGACATTTGCCGGCGCGAGGCTTCGACTTCGAAATCCTTCCGCACCTCCTTCGCGGGCAGGGCCGTGGACGTCGTCTTTTCGGATTTGGCGGGTATCGGATGGGAAGCCGCCGTAACGGGGATGCCGCAACCGCCGCAAAACTTCGCTTCCGGTTCGTTTACAAATTCACAGGCCGGGCATACACCCGTCAAGGAAGTCCCGCACTCAGCGCAGAACCGGCGGTCTTCGCCATTCTCCGTCGTGCATTTCGGGCAGCGCATGCGTTTGTTCTCCCTGCTTGTTGTTTAGTCCTTTGACAGGGTTCAGCGGCGAATTATCCGCGAGCCCACGGGCCGCAACCGTTCCCGTCAACTAATTCCTTTCCGATCGCCGAGGATCTTTGACCACTGCTCGTCGGATCAAACATAGACTACGTAACAGTTTCGGTTTCGAGGACATATTGCGTCAACCCTCACCGCCATCCGCGCCAGGCCGCAAAGGCGTGTAGGTGATTGGGTGGAGCTTGTTCCCGACTGCCTGCGCGAAGGCGATTCCCGCGGTCTATGTACTAGGGACTAATATCCCAGTATATTGCCCAGGATTTAGGAACACAATCCTCGCGCACGACTTCGGTGTTCCTGCGTTGAATCAACGACACACGACGCACGTGTCCGTAGAGTACGCCGCGGCGTGCAAACGCTCGCAACCGCTGGAGGTACACGATTATGAGTATTGCACTGATGCTGGGGGGCGGCGCCCCGAATCTGACCCTCATGTCCGGCGCGGTCGCGGCGCTGGACGAAGAGATGAACAATAGGGGACTCGAATTCAGCGTAATCTCGACGGCCGGAGCGGGCATGGTGGTCGGCCTGTTGTACGCCGCACCGCACGGGATGACGCGTCGCGAAGCGCTGGAAAACACCAGGAACATGGGGGTGCACGACGCGATCTACGACCTATTTCCGGTCAACTACAAGGTCTTTCACAAATCCGGGCCCCTGGCCGAGGCGTATACCCATTTCATGGAATCGCTGCCCAAGATGCAGACGCCCGACACGTCCGCGGCAAAATTGTTCGACGACTGGACGGCGCTGATGTGGAGCGCCATGTGCCCCACCAGCCCGAATCCGGAAAGTCAGGGGCTGTGTCAGCCGGCTCCGTGGATCGACGAAGTGGTCGATTTCGATAAGCTCAAGGACTTTCCCGCCGACTTCTACATCAATGCCTACAACGTCACCGATGAGAAGATGGACAGCTTTTCCAAGGAGGAGATCACCGCGGATCACTTTCACGCGGCGCTGGCGTTCCCCTTGATCTATGCGCCCTTCAAGATGAACGGCAAGACCTATATCGAGGGATCGGCGATGGATACGCAGAATTTCGAAGGCCTGTTGAAGAGTAAAAAGCACTCGGAGGTGAAAACCATCATCGTGCTGGACGTGCTGGGCAGGGAAAAGCTGATTCGCGAGCCGCGCAATCTTTACGACGCCTGGGTCCTGTCCATCATCGTGCCGCTGGTCGCCATCGCTCGGGACGACATTCGACTGTTTCAGTACGTACACAACCGGCATGAAAGGTGGAATCTTCTCCGTGTCAACTTGACCCGAGACATCACCGAGGACCGATGGCCCCACGTGTTGGACTGGTCCCGCAGTAATCTCGATTACTTGTTCGACGTCGGCTACGAAGCGGGAAAGCGGTTTTTCAAGAACGCGTGGGACGAGGACGAGGGGACATTCAAGAAATGGGTTCGCTACACGGATGCAGAGAAGAAAAAGCTCAAAGGCGACGCAAAAAAAGACGGAGGCCATTTCGTCCCCCTGGAAAAGGGGTCAGTATCTTTAAGCCAGGTCAAAAAACGCGTCGGCCGATAATCGTCTCTACCGGTGCTGCAGATCGGGACTCGATTTCGCGGGACGCCCCCGCCGTGGCTGACCGACCTTGCGCCGCAACGTCTGTTCGATCTGCTCCCGGAAGCGACCGCTGCCTAACGGCGTCCCCGTCTGCACCGCGGCGCGAATTCCCCGGATCTGCGCCGGTGTCAACACATCGCCAAACAGACCCCGATACCGCTGCTCCCTTTGTGCGCGATGGTGTCCCAAGGCTGTGAACAAGGGATGTTCTGTCAGCAACGCGTTGGACTTGCCCAAGGCGTTGGCGCCATAACTCGACCACCGATACTCTTCCGGCGCCGCCACCATACCCGCCCGAACCGGGTTCAACTCAATGTAGCGGCTGCAGGCCCACAGGTAGTCATCCTCCGCCACCAAGCAGCCTTTATGACGTCCTTCCCACAAGGTACCGCTGCGTCGGTAGCGACGATTGATGTAGGTAACGTAATGGCGCCCTACGAATTGGATCAGGCGGCTGATTCCTGTGTGGGTGTCGGGCGTGAGCAACAGGTGCACGTGGTTGGTCATCAACACGTACGCGTGGACGGCACAATCGTATTCCCCAGCGCCCGACTTCAGCCAGTCTAGATACGCCAGGTAATCGTCGTCGCAAAAGAATGTCGCCTGACGATTGTTACCACGTTGAATGACGTGCGCCGGAACGCCAGGCAGGTAGAACCGAGGTTTGCGCGGCATTGGAACATCCTTGTTCAATTATTCTCAATGTTATGGTAATCGATTCCATCCGTTCAGGGTACTGACCACTTTTCAACTGCGTTAAGGGTACTGACCCCTTTCTCCTCGTAACGAGTACCGACCCCTTTTCTAAAGACTCTTGATAATGTAGCCGCCGGACTTTTCGTCGGGTTCCAGTTCCAGGAGCTTGCGTGCCTGGGCTTCTTCCAGCAGTTTTCCGAAGGTGCGGAAACCGTGATAGGACTCGCTGAAGCCGGGTTTGCGCCGCTTTATGGTCTGCTTGACCATGGATCCCCAGATCTTTTCCTCCGCGCCCCGTTCCTCCAACAGGTGTTCAATGGTTTCCATGACCAGGTCGATGGCTTCCTGCTGTTTTTCCTTCTCGTCTTTTGACTTGCGCTGACGCTTGGGGGTCGTCTTCCCGGTCTTTTTCTTTTTCGCCTTGCTTTGCTTCTCGGACTCGCGCGCCAGGTCGTCGTAATAAATGAATTCGTCGCAGTTCGCGATGAGCAGGTCCGAAGTCGATTCCTTCACCCCGACTCCGATGACGGTCTTGTTGTTTTCACGCAGTTTGCTCACCAACGGCGAGAAATCCGAATCTCCGCTGATGATGACGAAGGTGTCGACATGGGACTTGGTGTAGCAGAGATCGAGCGCGTCCACGACCATGCGGATGTCCGCCGAGTTCTTCCCAGACTGGCGCAGGTGCGGGATATCGATGAGCTCGAACGACGCCTCGTGCATGGCGTGTTTGAATTCTTTGTACCGGATCCAGTCGCAGTACGCCTTCTTCACGACGATGCTGCCCTTGAGCAATAGGCGTTCCAAAACGAGTTGCATGTCGAACTTCGCGTATTTTACATCGCGTACGCCCAGCGCAATGTTCTCGAAGTCACAGAACAGCGCCAGGTTCTGGCTGTCGGGTTTCGTGGTCATCGTCGTTTCGTCTATGCGCCTGCGCCCGTTATCCACGCGGCGCCGCGTTGTGGGTTAACAAAGGCGCCCGTCGATTCGCGGTTTTCTGCAAACGCCGTTCCCGCCGAGCAGCCCATGCGCGCCCTTTCCGTGGGCATCGTCAGTTTCGCCGCAGTTTGCGTGCCACGAATTCGAGGCGGTCCTGGCCCCAGAACAGCTCGCCGTCCACGACGTAGGTGGGGACGCCGAACACACCGCGCTCTATGGCCGCTTGCGTGTCGCGCTCGTATTCCGCGGCAATTTCCGCCACCTCCGAACGTTCCGCCAGGGCTTCGCCGTCCAGACCCACGTCGGCTGCGAGTTCGATCAAGGTCGCACGATCGGCGATATTGGCTTCGTCCACCCAGACCGCGCGCAGTATCCTCTGCGACAGGGCCAGCGCGTCCAAGCCTTGTTCGCGCGCGGCGATAATCACCAACGAAGCCGGATTGGCGTCCGCCGGAAAGAACTTGGGCTCGAGGACCAGGGGCAGCGCCAGATGCTCGCGCCAACGGCGCAGTTCCGCCATGCGGTAGTCCTGGCGCTGTTGGGAGCGCTGCTTCAACGGCAACCCGCCCGTCGCCGGAAACACCTTGGTCAGATCGATGGGAAGTACCCGGACCGCAGCGCCGGTTTCCTGAACAAGCTGGGCCAAACGCTCCCCTCCCATGTAACTGAAGGGCGAGATCGGGGCCAGGTAATAATCAATCGCGCCTGACATCGTATACTCCTCCGGAGGCTGTAGAATTATCGCAGTAACGAGACCACCGACGCATGCCGGCATCCCCACCGCGGGTCCGCGTTGTTTTCCTTGACCGGCATCAAGGATTCCGTCATGCCGTCGTGGATAATTTTCTATCGATCAGCGGTAAAAGTTGAGCGGCACCCGCCAATCGTTGTCGGTACGTCTGGTAGATCGATCGAAAAGTGTCCGCACCAAAACGTAGCCGGCTACGTTATTAAACCATTAGGAGCGTGGACATGCGAATTTCACTGAATGTCGTGCTGTTGTCGGTCATCATCGCAACGGCAAACATATTCTCCATGCAAAGCGTCTTCGCCCAGTCCGCAACGAAGATCCCTTCGGACGTAATGACGCGCTATACCG
>CAMYIN010000209.1 GCA_947258495.1 uncultured Gammaproteobacteria bacterium | reverse complement strand
AACACCTTGGCCGTACGAGCGTATGAACTGGCCTCCGACGAGCGCCTGGCCGATTCCGCGATTCCGGCTACGGCCATCGTGCTCGTCGGACTGGTGCCGGTAATACTTCTCAGCCGGGCGATAGCGCGAAGCCGCACGACGACATACGTGGAGACCACCAACGGCGGCGCGTGACCCCCCGGGTCGATGAGATGCACGGGTTACTTGCGTTTGGAGCTACTGAGTACGGCGGGGAGGCTGCGCTTGTTGAGAGAACACTTCCCTCTCTTCCTCATACCTTCGCACACGCCGTACATGTACAAGGAGTGATTGTCTAAAACGAAACCGGCCTCTTCGGCAACCTTTCCTTGTCTTTCCTCGATCGCTTTGTCGTAAAACTCAAAAACCTCTCCACACTCTACGCAAACCAGATGATCGTGGTGGCCTTCGTCATTGAGTTCGAACACCGAACGACCGCCCTCGAAATTGTGACGAATGACAAGTCCCGCATTCTCGAATTGGGTCAATACCCTGTAGACGGTCGCCAGTCCGATCTCTTCTCCGGAATCCAACAGGCCCTTGTAAACGTCTTCAGCGGTCATGTGTCGAGTTTCAGTGTGCTCAAGAATACTCAGGATCTTGAGCCGCGGCAGCGTGGTCTTCAGACCGGCTCTTTTCAACTCGGCGCTGGATGGCATGAATCGGACTCTGACAAATTGCTGACACACTTCGGGGTTGGTTCAACCATAACTTCAGTAACAATTATTAGCAACAACCGATGCCGGCAACGATTGAACGGCCTATTACTTCACGTCTAATATCCCTTTATTACACACATTCGGATCCGTCGCCGATCGATGAAGAGCTTCGCCACAACCGCCTTCCTGCTCGTACTTGCCTGGAACCAGGCGGTGCGCGCGGAACCCTTCATACTATCGGGGCCGCCGCTCGAAACCGCGGATCGCGGCTACAGCGCTTATCGACCCATCGCCGATTTTCTCACGGAAAAAACCGGCGAACGATTCGTGCACTATGCCGCCAGCAGCTGGCTGTCGTACGTAAAGGCGATGCGGAACGGCGACTACGACATCGTGTTCGATGAACCGCATTTCGTCGCCTGGAGGGCCGCGGCCCTGAGTCATGTGCCGCTGATCAGATTGCCGGGAGCATTGGACTTCGTGGTGATTTCGCGAAGCGACGACGACGATATCGTCAAGCTCTCGGATCTGGCGGGTCACAAGGTGTGTGCCGGCGCCCCGCACGACCTCGGCACCTTGGTCATGCAGCTCCAATTCGCGAACCCGGTGCGCCAGCCGCAGATTCAATCGATAAGCGGCACAGAAAGCATGTTCAACGGACTCATGCGTGGGTTGTGCCGCGGCGCAGTGATGTCGACGACCGCGTACAAGACCTACAAGGACGGAAGACGCAAGTCGAGAGTACGTATTCTGCACTTGAGCGAACCGCTGCCGAACTGGGCGCTCACCGCCGGCCCCCGAATACCGGCATTGCTGCAAGAGACCATCCGCACCGCTCTGCTGTCGCCGGACGGCGTGGTCGCGACCGCGGCTCTGCGAGAGGCATTCCCGGGGCACGGCCAGTGGCTCGCGACCGGCAAGGAGGAATACCAGGACTTTGCCGGCCTGTTGCATCCTTTCTATGGCTTCAGTCGCTGATTCCGCAGCCCCCGGTGACCTTCAATCCTGGTCGCTGAGCCGCCTGACAACGGGAGCGATGGTCAGACCCTGAACCAAGATGGAGAACACGACGATAATGTAAGTCATGGCGAGAAAAACTTCTCGAGTCTCACCCGAGGGCAACGACAAGGCCAACGCCACCGATATTCCGCCGCGCAACCCGCCCCACACCAAGATCTTGACCACATGCGCACTGTATTCCCGCTTGAGTCGGAGCAGACTTACCGGCAGGCCGACGCTGATGAAACGCGATACCAGCACCAACGGAATGGCCAACAAGCCGGCGATGACGTAGCCCGCCGAGAAATCCAGTATCAACATCTCCAGTCCGATCAGCACGAACAAGACCGCGTTCAGGATTTCATCTATCAACTCCCAGAAGGTGTCCAGATGTTCGCGGGTCTTCTCGGACATCGCAAACTCCCTGCCGTGGTTGCCGATCAAAAGACCCGCGACCACCACGGCAATGGGTCCGGATGTATGCATCGCCAGAGCAAGACTGTAGCCGCCCATCACCATAGCCAGTGTGAGCAGGACTTCCACCTGGTAGTTGTCTACGGTGCGAATGAGATAATAGCCTGCGTAGCCCAACGCGAGCCCGAAGAAGGCGCCACCCACCGCTTCCTGCATGAACAATCCAACGGCTTCGATGGCCGTCACTTCGTCCGGACTGTAGGCGAGACTGAACAAGACCAGAAATATCACCACCGCGACCCCGTCATTGAATAAAGACTCGCCTGCAATTTTCGTCTCCAGGCTCTTCTTGATGCCGATGGACTTCAACGTCGCCATGACTGCAATCGGATCGGTCGGCGAAATCAATGCTCCGAACAGCAGGCAGTAGATATAACCGATTTTGAATCCCAATAGAGCAAGCAGGAGCCAGGCGAGGGTGCCCACGATTATCGTCGAGAAAACGACGCCCACCGTGGCGAGGCTGGAAATGATCCATTTGAACTTGAACAGGTCTCCGATATTTATATGAAGAGCGCCTGCGAACAGGAGGAAACTCAACATCCCGTGCATGAGTACTTTGTTGAAATCAATGTGCGCCAGCATCCGATCCGCGTACATTTCGAATTCGCCCACGCCCAGCGCGTTCAGCAGGATCAATGAGAGCGAGAACACCAAAGCGATGAGCATCACGCCGATGGTGGTCGGCAGACCGATTACGCGATGATTGATATAGCTGAATACGGCGGCAAGCGTAATAAGAATTGCGAGCAGATTGAGTAGGTCCATGCGCGCGAGCTAGGGTAGATCGTCTTCTCTGGATACGCTCGGCTTGGCCAGCTGCGGCAGATCACCGCCCATCCCCGTTGCCCGTCGTACGATGATCCGTTTCAGCGGCCCCGCGTGGTCGGTGAGTCGCAGCCCGGTCCCGCGCAACCCCCGTAGCGGAAACGACTTCGCCCGAAACAGGCGCTGCAGGCCGTGGATCGCGTACGCGACGAGCGCGTTTTCCCCCCGACGCCAGCGTTCGTAACGGCGCAACACCGTGCGGCTGCCGATGTTCCTGCCCGAGAGCGCGGCATCGGCGACCACCTCGGCCAGAACCGCCGCATCGGCTATGCCGAGATTAGCGCCCAGACCCGCCAGTGGATGCACGGTGTGGGCCGCGTCGCCGACGAGAGCACAGCGGTCCGCGATATAGGCGGCCACCTGGGAGGACGACAAAGGAAACGTCTTACGCGGGCCCACCTGGGTCACGTCGCCCAGTCTGTGCTCGAACGAATCGGCCAAACGTTTCCGGAAGGCCGCATCGTCCAGCTGCATCAATTCATGCGCCAGTGGTTGGTCGCAACTCCAGACTATGGAGCTGCTGCCGTCCGCGAGGGGAAGGAACGCCAGCGGACCGGTCGGCAGAAAACGCTGCCAGGCCGTGCGTTCGTGAGGGTGCTCGGTGTGCACTTGAGCAACGATCGCGCGCTGATGGTAATCCTGCCGCCGCGACTTTATGCCGAGCTGCTGCCGCACCCAGGATCCGGCGCCGTCGGCGCCCACCACGAGCTGTGCGGAAATGAGCTCTTTGTCCGTTTCCACGGTCACCGAAGCCGCGTCCGACGTGTCAATTCGCTGTACCGCCGTTTCCCCTAGGAAACGGACATTGCCGGATTGCCGCAGCCTCTGGTACAGCGCATACACCACCAGGCCGTTCTCGACGATGTGGCCCAACCGCGATTCGCCCACATCGGCGGCATCAAAAACGATGGCGCCGAAGCTGCCCGCGTCCCAGACAAACATCCTACGATACGGCGAGACGCGGACCGCGTCGATGATCGGCCACACCTCCAGATTCCGAAGCACTCGTTCCGCCGCGCAGCCCAAGGCGCTGACCCGGAGATCGTAGTGATCCGCGTCGAACGACGGCGATGGACCGCGATCGACGACGACGACGCGCAGCCCCTGCAAAGCAAGCGCATTTGCCAAGGTTGCGCCGACCATGCCTGCGCCCATGACTGCGACATCGTATTGGCTCATGGTCTACTCCAGGGGGATCCCCCGCCCCAGTTGAGGAACTCGCCCCGCGAGCCCCATGGTTTGCCGAAGCAGCATGCGCTTGAAAAAAGGAAACACGTCCACCGCAATCAATCCAATACCGCGGACGAAGGCCAAGGGGAGGTGGTCGTTGGCGAAGAGTCGTATCAAGCCATCCGTGAAGGCGAGGGTCCGTTCCGTGTCCCGCCGGCGCAGGCGCGCGTACGATTTCAATACGGACTCCGAACCGACGTCCCGCCCGTCGCGAGCCGCCTGATGCAGGACCTCCGCCAAGACGGCCACGTCACGCAAGCCGAGATTGAAACCCTGACCGGCAACGGGATGGGTGACATGCGCTGCGTTGCCGATCGCCACCGATCGATGCGCCACCGGATTCGGCACCCGAATCAGGGACAGCGGATACGCCGTACGCTTCCCCGGATCGGCGAATTTTCCCGCCCTGTCTCCAAAACGCTTCTGCAGGGCCGCCACGAAGTCCGCGTCCGGCTGAACCATGAGCGCCGGCGCCTGGTCGGATTCGACCGTCCACACCACCGCGTAGCGCTTGTTGCTGGTCGGCAGCAACGCCAGCGGACCCGAGGCGGTAAAACGCTCGTAGGCCCTGTTTTCGTGATCGCGATCCGAGGTCACCGTGGTCACCACCGCGGTCTGGGCGTAGTCGCGCCGCACCGCCCTGATACCCAGCCAGTCGCGGGCCTGCGAACGACCCCCTTCCGCCACCACCAGCGTGCGGCTGCCGACCGTGATTTCGCCGTCGTCGGTCTGCACCGCCATTATTGCGCCGTCCTCTTCGATGGCGATATTCGTGACCTCGCCGGGACAGATCGTAGTCACCTCGGTCTTGGCCAGGGACGCCAACAGCGCCTGCCCCAGCACCCGCGCGGGCACCACGTAACCCAGAGCGGCGACGCCGGCGTCGGAATTTCGCAGGCGGGTGAATCCGGAATGGCCGCGGTCCGATATATGGATCGACTTGATGGGCGTTGCATCGCGCGCAATCACTTCGGGCCACACACCGAGCGTCGACAGGATTCTCTTGCTGCCCTGGGAAAGCGCGATCATGCGCTCGGAATAGCTCGGTTGTGCGTCGGATTTGAACGGCACCGCTTCCACCAGAACGACGCGCAGAAACGTCTGCGACAACGCGCACGCCAGACTGTTGCCGACCAGACCTCCGCCGACGATGGCCACATCGAACGTTCTTTTCTGTGTACCGCCCATGCCGTTCCGGATCACCGCCGCATTACGGATTCTATTTCGCCGATAGTCTTCGGCACTTCCTTAGTCAAGATCGTGTTGCCGGTCCGATTGATCAAGATGTCGTCTTCGATGCGGATGCCGATGTTTCGCCACGCGGCATCTACGTCGTGGTCGTCCGGTATGTACAGACCCGGCTCGACCGTAAATGTCATGCCGGGCTCCAGTTCGCGCCATTCATTTTCGATCTTGTAATCGCCGACGTCGTGAACGTCCATGCCCAGCCAGTGCCCCGTTCGATGCATGTAGAAGCGGCGATAAGCTTCGCTTTCGATCAAGCCGTCGATATCGCCCTGCAACAGCCCTAGGTCCAGGAGTCCCTGGGCCAGAACACGTACCGCCGCTTCGTGCGGTTCGTTCCAGTGCCTACCCGCCTGCGCCTTGGAGATTGCCGCGGACTGCGCGGCGAGAACGATTTCGTAGACCGCCCGCTGCTGCGCGGAAAATCTGCCGTTCACCGGAAATGTCCGGGTGATGTCGCTGGCGTAGCAATCGATCTCGGCGCCTGCGTCTATGAGCACCAGGTCGCCGTCCTTCAGTTCGTCGTTGTTGTCGATGTAGTGCAGTACGCAGGCGTTGGCGCCGCTGGCGACGATGGGCGGGTACGCCGGGTACGCGCTGCCGCCCCTGCGAAATTCATACTCCAGTTCCGCCTGCAGTTCGTACTCCATCAGTCCCGCGCGGCACACTTCCATCGCCCGGCGATGCCCGGCGGCGGAGACTTTCGCGGCCCTCTTCATCACTGTGATCTCTTCGGTCTGCTTCACCAGTCTGAGCTCATGAAGGATGTGGGTCAGGTCCACGAGCTCGTTCGGCGCGTTCACTCCGGCGCGGGATTTGGCTTTCACCTGATTGAGCCAGTTCAACAGTTTCAGATCAAAATCCGGATAATTGCCCACATTACAGAACACTTTGCTCCGATTCTCGAGCAGGCCGGGCAGGATGTCTCCGATATCGGAGATGGGGAACGCGTCGTCGGCATCGTAGAGGTCCACGGCACCCTGCAGGCCGGCCCGCTTGCCGTCCCAGGTC
>CAMYIN010000208.1 GCA_947258495.1 uncultured Gammaproteobacteria bacterium | reverse complement strand
GCGGCAATTCTAGATTGGAATGTGTCGCTACGTAGGCCACCGAGAAGTCGTTCTGGATGAACGCCCAGGTGAGGCAAACGTAGGCGATGCCCACGGTGAGGAGATGCGCCTGAGCGGCGGGACGGGCGACAGAAATCCAGCTACGGTTTCCCGTTGTCGCGCCGACCAGTGGCAATACGGTCTGAACGATCGCCACACAGAACGCGAGTATCAGTGCGTAGTGTCCCAGTTCAGGAATCATCGTGGGTGCCCTTTGAATTTCTCCGGAAGATCTTTAGCTTTTGCCAATGCCTCGGACACCTCCGGAGGCATATAGTTCTCATCGTGCTTGGCGAGCACTTCAGAAGCCATGAATATTCCGCTGTCGTCGAGTTTGCCGTTGGCGACGATTCCCTGGCCCTCACGAAAGAGATCCGGAAGAATGCCGTTGTAAACCACGGTGATGGAGTTGGCGGTGTCGGTCAAATCGAACTGCACCTTGACGCCGTCGCGTTGGATGGTGCCTTCGACCACCAGGCCGCCCACTCGGAACTGACGCTGCTGCGGCAGTTCCCCGCTTTTGATTTGCGTCGGGGAGACGAAGTAAAGCAGATTTTCCTGAAAAGCCAGGAGCGTCAACGTAGCCGTGATGCCTATCCCGACCATCACGATGACGACCACCAGCAGCCGTTGTTTCTGTGTAGGACTCATAAGTTTTTCCTCGATTTCGTGCGTCGCAGTTCACGCAAAAGCCGCTGTTTACGCATAACGGGAACTACGATATTTAGCAATAGGGTTACGAATGCGATGCCGTAGGACATCCACACGTAGAAGGCGTATCCTCCCATATGAAGAAACTCGCTCATGTCTGCTCTAGAAATTCTTCCACCCAGTTGCTGCGCCTCTCTTGATCGATGATCTCCCAGCGCGTGCGCATCAGCAGCACCACCACGTAGAACAATGTGAAGGCGACCGTCATCACGAGAAGCGGCACCAGCATGCTCAGATGTATGGACGGTGCGTCCAACTTGGAAACCGTCGGCCCCTGATGGAGGGTGTTCCACCACATTACCGAGTAGTGGATGATGGGTACGTTGACGACGCCGACGATGGCGAGTAAGCCTGCCGCACGCTGCGCGGTGCGCCGATCCTCGAAAGCCGCGTACAGCGCCATCACCCCGAGATACAAGAACAGGAGGATCAGCTCCGAGGTCAATCTCGCATCCCAGACCCACCACGCGCCCCACATCGGCTTACCCCAGAGCGAGCCGGTGACAAGGGCCAGGAACGTGAAAGACGCACCGATCGGAGCCGAATTCATCGCCACCACGTGGGCGAGCTTTATCCTCCAGATCATGCCAATTGCCGCTGCACCGGCCATCACCGTGTATACGAACAATGACATCCAGGCGCTCGGCACGTGGATGAACATGATGCGGTAGCTTTCGCCCTGTTGGTAATCCGGCGGCGCCACCAGCAGTCCGAGATAGAGACCGATCAGCATCAGCAGCAGAGTCAACGAGGCCAGCCAGGGCAGCAAGCGCCCCGAGATGCGGAAAAACTCTCGCGGAGACGCAAATCTGTGAATGAACTTCATCATTATTCCAGTGTGACCCGCAGTGCGGCGGAGGCGGCGAATGGCGCCAGCGTCAGTGATAACGCCAGCAGGGCCGCGAGCAGATACAGCTGACCGGCTACCTCGAGCTTGTGCATCGCCATATCCACGGCGCTGGCGCCGAAAATTAATATGGGTATGTAGAGCGGCAGAATCAACAGTGCCAGTAAAATGCCGCCACGCCTCAACCCCACTGTGAGCGCAACGCCGATAGACCCGATTAAACTCAGTGTAGGGGTACCCAGCAGCAAGGTCCAGAGCAGGATTCCTAAATTTTCCGTAGGCATTGCCAAGGATATCCCCAGGGCGGGTGAAATCAGCGTCAACAGCAGACCCGTCGTACACCAGTGAGCGGCGATCTTGCCGAAGACGATAACCGGCAGAGGATGGTGGCTGAGGACCAGTTGTTCCAAAGAACCGTCTTCGTAGTCGGATCGAAAAATACTTTCCAAGGACAACATCGTCGCCAGCAAGGCGGAGATCCACAACACCGCCGGAGCGACGCGCAGGAGCATGTTGCTGTCCGCCGACAGTCCCAGAGGAAATAAGCTCACGACGATAACGAAGAAAGCCAGAGGGTTGACGAGCTCGGATCGGCGTCGCATCGCTAGCTTGAGATCCCTCCTGAAGATGGTGGTGAAGGCGTCGATCGCGTTGGTTTGAATTGCTTCCATCTAAAGTTATTGCAGGGAGACGGTGACGCAGTGATCGCGCAATTTAGAGTGAACAAGGGCCTGATGGCTGGTCAAAACGACGATTCCGTCGTCCTCCAGGTGCCGGATGAGCTGCGCTTCGATGATCTCCCGGCCCGCGACGTCGATGGCGGTAAACGGCTCGTCCAATATCCAGAGCAGGGCCGGCTTCAAGATCAAGCGGCCCAGCGCCAATCGCCGCCGCTGGCCCGCCGACAAGTGCCCGACCATGATGTCCTGTTGTTCCCAGAGTCCCAGGAGTCGAAGGCTGTCGTCGATGCCTTCCCCGTCCGGGCATCCGCATAAGCGCGCCACGATCTGCAGGTTCTCGAATGCGGTCAGTTCTGCTTTCAGTCCATCGCGGTGTCCGACGTAAGTGCTTTCCAGCCTGTGTCGTGAGACGGAACTCCGGATATCCTGGCCTCGCCAGCGGACGACGCCCTCGAGCGGCGCCAGCAGCCCGCACAACACCCGCAGCAGTGTAGTTTTTCCGCTGCCGTTGGGTCCTGTGATGTGCAACAGCTGACCGTCGTGCAAGGCGAACGACAAGTCCTCGAACAGCACGCGATCACCACGGGCGCCCTTGACCGCATCGACCACCAATCTCGGTGATTCGACCCGGGTCTCAGGCTGGGCGGCCATGCTATGTCCGGCTAAGTCCAAGGGGATCAAAGGGTATGGCTTACGGAATTAGGGGCGTGGAAGGTATCATGTCGCCGCTTCGGAGTCATCGCACCGATTTGAATTATATGATTTATATAAAGAATAGTCGGCAACGAACCGGGGGGCGAGGTACCGCGCGCGGGCAACGCGTACACGGGCCGATTCAATCAGACATAAAATGTATTAATTTCCATATAAATTATTATAATAGCTGCGTCTGCATGCGCCGCCTGCGCCGGTATGCAGCGCGAATGACCCCGTCGAACCGCGATCTACCCATCTTCACGAAACCGGCATCTCGCGCACAGGTCTATTCACAAAAACATCACCGCTTTTGAGCGAACGTGCCGCCAGCAGCGGTCCGGGTCGCCGGCTCCGAGCGCTGCGGTGACGCGCTTCGCCTTTGGATTACGTCGACGATTGATATGGATCAAACCACCGGCGCGTAGTTATTGCCTATATTCAAATTGAAAGCGAGGTAAGAATGCGAGCAGTTCGGGTTGCAGCGGTGGATTATTACGAGGAGGCGCTAACGCGGTTTGATCAGCTGGTTCAAACGGCGAAGAAGACCGAGTTGGGAGGTCCCCTCAGCATGACCCTGGCGACGGTGGACGAAGTCGGACAACCGTCGGTTCGAACGATCGTAGTCAAGAACTACGACCGTCGCGGTTTCGTGTTTTTTACTCACCGGGACAGCCGCAAGGGTGTTCAAATCGCCGCCAACCCGAAGGTGGCGTTGTGCTTCTTCTGCCAGCCTTTGATGGAGCAGGTCACCATCGAAGGGTTCGTAGAATTGGTAAAGGACTACGAGGCCGATGCGTACTGGGCGACCAGGGCGCGGGATGGTCAGTTCGCGGCGTGGGCATCGCAACAATCGGAGCCTCTGGAATCTCGCGATACGCTGCAGGAGCGTCTGCTCGAGGTGCAAAGGCAATATCAGGATCAGAGGGTTCCGCGCCCCTCTGCGTGGGTCGGATATCGAGTGCTTCCTGAACGCATAGAGTTCTGGCGCGCAGGCTGGCGGCATCTGCACGAGCGGGTGTGTTACCGTAAATCCGGCGATGACTGGAAGGTTTGCCTGCTGAACCCTTGATCGATCTCGGTCATGTCAAACCCAACGCAAATGGTGACGGTACTCTATGTCGGCGCAGTTTGCGGTACCGGCGACGGGTCTCGAAAACCGATCCGCCGCCGCGAACCACCGCTGCAGAAACCTTCAATCGACCATTGCAGACGCTGCGAGGATAAGCCTAATGTCGATCAAAGACGTGCTGTTGCATATCGATAACACCAAATCTTGCGCTGCACGCACGGAGTACGCAGCGAGCTTGGCACGCGACTATGAAGCCCACCTCACCGGCGTATACCTAATGTCCACCTGGACGATACCGGCGTACGTGGACGCACAGATCCCCGCGGACGTGTTGGAACAACAGGCGAAGCGCGCGGAGTCCGAAGCCGACAAGGCCAAGCAGCAGTTCGAATCTCGATGCGAGTACTATGGAGTGCAGGCGGAGTGGCGTTCAGTGGACGGGAATCCGGTCGAGGAGTTGGTGCGCAATGCCCGGTATTCGGATCTGGTCGTGTTGGGTCAAACGGAAAGAGAGCTGCCGGAATTCCTGGAGCTGGCTTTTGCCGACCGAGTCGCTCTGGAGTCGGGACGACCCGTGCTGGTGGTGCCGTCCATCGGCGTGAAGGGGTACGTCATCGAGCGCATCCTGGTAGCTTGGAGCGGCAGTCGCGAGTCGGTTCGCGCCGTCAACGACGCGCTTCCGATGCTCAAACGCGCTAAGATTGTCATCGTGTTGACGGTCAACCTGCCCGCGGAAGAACGGGATAACGACATACCGGGTGCGGCAATCAGTCTGCATCTGTCGCGGCACGGCGTTAACGCGCAAGCGGAGTCCATCAGCAACGCGGAGATCTCCATCGGCGACGTACTGCTGTCCCGCTCGGCCGACAAGTCCGCGGATCTGATCGTCATGGGTGCGTACGGGCATTCGCGTTTTCGCGAACTCGTACTGGGCGGCGCCACACGCCATCTGCTCAATCACATGACGGTGCCGGTTCTGTTCTCGCATTGACGCAGCGGCACCGACTACCGTAACAACGGGGGGCGGAGACACCGACTCCGCACCCTTAGCGTCGGTCCAGCGACTTCGCACCGGGTCCCAGCACTTCTGGATTCACGCTTCGCGTGAATCCAAGAAACCGACGACGGCTGAATTCGTCCAAGTCCATTTCATTAACGTCGTTCGTACTCCAGCCATTCTGTTCCGCAGTTGTTCGGCTCATGCCGATTACTCCCTGGTCGCCGACGAACAAGTAAACACCAGTGGTGTAAGTACGACCACGGCGATCAGCAAGATCCATTCTTTTCTCATGCGTTCGGCAGGTCGTCGGGAAAGATACACACAATATTAGGTTGTGCCCTGGATTGTACAAGCGGTCATGGGCGCCTCGCCGGTGGGCGGCGCCAGGGAACCTCGCCATGGGTGGTGCGAATTATTGATGTTTGGGAATATTCAAATAGCCGATAAGTTTCGATGCTGTTGGTGCCTGCCGTAGCCGGGAGCTTTCGCCAAAGCCATGACGCCGCACGATCTCCCGAGTATCATTGGCGGTCTTAGGGGCAATATTCGATCCGGTTAGATCCTCTTGGAGACGTTCATGACTTGCGGGTCATCGGTGTCTCTTTCTATGCGGAAGCCCATAGCTTCCGACAACTGCAGCATATCCTTGTTATCGGACAGCACCTTGCCCTCTATGCTGCGCAGGCCCTTTTGCCTGGCAATTTCGATCAGATATCCCAACAATTGCGTTGCTAGACCCTTGCCCTGCCATTCATCGTCTACCACTATGGCAAACTCACAGCTGCTGCCGTCGGGATTGATGATATAGCGGGTGACGCCGATCTCCTGCTCTTTCCCCTTTCGCTGTACGACGGCGATCAAGGCCATTTCACGGTCGTAGTCTATCTGGGTGAAACGCGACAACATTGCGGGGGTGAGCTCCTTCAGCGCGTACATGAATCGAAAGTGCTTTGCCTTGTCGGAAAGCTGTTGCACGAACTCGCTTTCGATCAGCGCGTCCTCCGGTCTGATCGGGCGAATCAGGACTTCACTGCCGTCGCTCAGTTGGATACAACGCCGCAACTCCGTGGGATATGGGTGTATCGCCATGTGCGCGTATCTGGATTCGCCGGGTCTTCGGGGTTCGACGACCATGCGGGCGTCCACGACTATTGCCCCGTTTTCGTCCGCAATCAGTGGATTGATGTCGAGTTCTTCGAGCCAGGGCAGCTCACAGATCATTTCGGATACGCGCAGCAGCATGGATACGATGCTTTCGACGTCTACCGCCGGCAGATTACGAAAATCGGAAAGCAGCCGGGCGACGCGTCCGCTGTTCATCAACTCTTTGGCGAGGAACCGGTTCAGGGGTGGAAGTGCCAGCGCTTGCTGTCCCAGGACTTCCACCAGTGTTCCGCCCATGCCGAAACTGATCGTTGGACCGAAAACGGGATCGCGGACCATGCCGATCATGAGTTCTCTTCCGTGGGGGGACTTGATCATGGACTCGATCAATACCCCTGAAATCCTGGCCTCCGGACGCTGTTTCTGCACGGACTCGATCAGGTCCTGATACGCCGCTCGTAGGTGCCGCGCGCCGGATATGTTGAGGCGTACCCCGTTGACGTCGGATTTGTGGGTGATGTCGGCCGAGTCGATCTTCAAGACCACGGGAAATCCCAGGCCCTCGGCGACGGTCAACGCCTCTTCCGGGGTGCGCGCCAGTATGCTTTTGGTGGTCACGATGCGAAACGCGGCGAGGACCGCTTTCGATTCCGCCGCGTTGAGCAGATGCCGGGACGTCTTCAACACGTCTTTGATAATCATGCCGGCGCCCTCAACGTCCGGTGTGTCGTCATGGGTCGCCGGCTCGGGTACCTGCAGTAGCATCTGCTGGTTGCGGTGATGGGCGGCGAGAAACGAAAAGGCGTCGACCGCGGCCTCGGGAGTCCGGAACGTCGGTATGCCGTGCCTGTGAAACCAATTACGGCTGGGCTCGACGCCTTCGTCCCCCATCCAGCAAGTGAGCAGGGGTTTCTGCTTTTTATCGTGGGCCGCGGTGATCTCCCGCGCCACCGCAAGAGGATCGGTCATGGCCTGGGGCGTGAGGATCACGACCAGTCCGTCCGAGTCTTCGTCCCTGCTGCAGATCTCGACCGCTCGGCGATAGCGTTCCGGTGTGGCGTCGCCGATGATGTCGATAGGGTTTGCATGCGACCAGGTGTCGGGGAGCACCTCGTCCAGTGCCGCGCGCGTCTGTGTCGACAATTCCGCGAGCTGCAATCGTTTGTCGGTCAGATAATCGGCGGCCATGACTCCGGGACCGCCTCCGTTTGTCACGATCATGGCGCGATCGCCTTTCGCGCGCAGGCCGCTGGCCAAGACTGTGGCGGCGGCAAAGAAGTTGCTGAAATGCAACACGCGCACGACCCCGGCGCGTCGCAGTGCGGCGTCGAAGATGTCGTCGCCCCCAATCATGGCCGCGGTGTGAGATACCGCCGCCTTGAGCCCCTGTTCGTGACGACCCGATTTCATCGCCACAATGGGTTTCGCACGCGCGGCGGCACGCAGCGCACTCATGAACCGGCGCGCGTCACGGATCCCCTCGATGTATAGCAGTATGCCCTCGGTAAGGGGATCCGAAACCAGGAAGTCCAGAATCTCGCCGAAGCCGACGTCGGCGCCAATGCCGGTCGAGATCACGTGCGAGAAGCCGACGTTGTTGGATTCCGCCCAATCCAGAATAGCGGTGCACAGGGCGCCGGATTGCGACACCAGCGCCAGTTTGCCGGGCCTCGCGTCGTTGGCGCTGAAGGTGGCGTTGAGCCCTAGGTGCGGACTCAATACTCCCAGGCAGTTGGGTCCGAGAATCCGCACGCCGTGACGTGCCGCGGCGGTGAGCATTCTCCGCTCCAGGTCTACTCCGCTGTCTCCGATCTCGCGAAAGCCCGCAGAGATGACTATTGCAGCGGGAACTCCCCGCCGCCCGCAGTCTTCGATAATCGTCGGCACCGTCGACGCGGGCGTGGCGATGACTGCGAGATCGACCGCTTCGTCGATTTCTGCAAGACTCGCGTGCGCTTTCGCTCCCTGTACCCGCTTGTGTTTCGGGTTGATCGCATAAATACCGCCCGAGAACCCGCTTTTTCTTACGTTGCGGTACAGCACCGTCCCGACCGAATTGGCGCTATCGCTGGCGCCGAACACGGCCACCGACCGGGGACGGAACATGGGCGTCAAATAATGCTCGTTGGCGGATGTACGCATGGCCGATTAACGCGGGACTGATGAAGGCGGCGTTTCAGGTGGGGAGATTGACACTTGTCATTGTTTGCCGCGGCTTGATTCGGTAACGTGTAATCCAACCCGTGTTGACCTTGGAGACAACGCTCATGACAAGAGGTGTGAAGTCCGTCCTTGTTGCCGTCGTTCTTACCGCCGTCGTGACAGGTTGTGCATTGGTACGCAAGGCGACGTATCCTCCCGATTTCGTTTATCTCGAAAAAACGCAGGTCGTGGGCGCGATGGCCGAACTCAACGTGGATCTCTGGCGGATCGACGATATCATCGCGGGCTCGGAAACGATCCTGCCCTACAAACGCGAAGAAATTATCGGTATCTTGCGGCATATGGAAACGGTCGCCAACCGGCTCGGCGCCGGGCCGAGAACGACCAACCATCTGTTCATTGACGATAACATCGATGCATTCAAAGAGCAGGTTCTCGAAGCGCTGAGATTCGTGGAAAAGGAACCCCCCAATTATTACTTCGCCGGCCGCTTATCGGGCGGTTGCATGGCATGTCACCAGCGTCGCTAGCCGTCATTTCTGGTACACATAGGTTCCGGGTGCGTCCGCCAGCAACGGCAGGCCGCGCTCGGGCATGCCCATCGCGGGCGGCGGTGTCTCTGCCGAAGAATGCTGCCCCAGCCACGCCAGCCACGCCGGCCACCAGGACCCCGCGACTTCGGGCACACTGGCCCGCCAGGTGTCCGCATCCATGAACTTGTCGTCCTGCGTGCGCGTGGCGATCTGATACCTCCTGTTGCGGTGACCCGGCTCGCTGACGATGCCGGCGTTGTGTCCGCCGCTCGTGAGCGCGAAGGTGACGTCGGTGTCGGTAAGAAGGTGTATTTTGTAAACCGATTGCCACGGCGCCACGTGGTCGTCGGTGGTGGCCACGGAGAAGATGGGTGCGCGGATGTCGGTAATCGATATCGGCCGCCCGTCGACCCGGTATCTTCCCGCGGCGAGATCGTTGTTCAGAAACAACCAGCGCAGGTACTCTGAATGCATGCGATAGGGCAGGCGAGTGCTGTCCGCGTTCCAGGCCATTAGATCGTTCATGGGCCGTCTCTTGCCCATGAGGTAGTCATGAATAACACGCGACCAAATCAGATCGTTGGAACGCAGCATTTGAAACGTACCCGCCATTTGCTTGGCGTCGAGATAACCCTGTTCCCACATGATGTCCTCGAGGAAGGCGACCTGGGCGTCATCGATGAACAACATCAATTCCCCGGCCTCGGTAAAATCCGTCTGCGCCGCGAAATGCGTCATCGAGGCGAGGCGCCGGTCTCCGTCTCTGGCCATCGCTGCGGCGGCGATGGTCAGCAGGGTGCCGCCGAGACAATAACCGACGCTGTGAATCCGGCTGTCGGGCACGATCCGCGAGATGACATCCAGGGCCGCGAGGACGCCGCGACGGCGATAGTCGGACATCCCCAGGTCGCGGTCGTTCTCGTCCGGGTTCTTCCAGGAAACCATGAACACGGTAAATCCTTGGTCGACGAGGTGGCGCACCAGCGAATTGCCGGGCGACAAGTCCAGGATGTAGTACTTCATGATCCAGGCCGGCACGATGAGCACGGGTTCGCGATGGACCTGCTTCGTCGTCGGCTGGTATTGGATAAGCTCAATCAAGCGGTTGCGGTACACGACCTTTCCAGGCGTGGTCGCGACATCCCTGCCGACCTGGAAACGCTCCGTATCCAAAGGCGGTTTTCCACCGGTCGCCCGCTCCCAGTCCTCTACGAAATTGTTCCAGCCCCGCAGCAGATTGTTACCACGCTCTTCGATCGTGACGCGTGACAGTTCGGGGTTTGTGAGAAGGAAGTTCGAGGGGGAAAAGATATCCAGCCATTGACGGGCCCCGAACGTGACCGCCTGCTCGTGGTGTCGCGATACCCCGGCAACCTCCGAGGTCGCGTTGTGCCACCACTGTTGCGTCAGCAGAAACGCCTGGTAGAACATGTTGTAGGGCCACGACTGCCAAGCGGCGTGGGCGAATCTCCTGTCCTGCGATAGAGGGTCTATGCACGGAGTAGTGTCCCCCCTTGCGCAGCGCGCGCTGTATAGGGCAAAGCGAATCGACTTGCGGATCGCCTTCATCGCGAGCTCGCTCTGTTTACCGGGAGACGACGCCAGATGCAGCATCCAGTCGAGATACGCCTGGGTCAACGATACCGGCGACAGACCGAGGGTGAAGCGTCCGAGCCAGGCGTGAAAGATGCGGTCGTAGATGTGATGGGACCGGACGATGCCATCGAGCGTCGGCATCCGATCGACAAGCGCCCGGGGAGCGGGGGAGGGGGCCGCCGCGGCGTCTCCGCGTTTCCCGGATGGTTCCTCGACGGCAATCGGTTGGCCCATGTTAAGCACCCTGAACTGACTGAATTTCTGGAGATTTTGCCCGCGTTGGCGGGAAGGCTCCTTGATACGGGTCAAATTATTGTGCATTGCAACAAATTGTGCAACCGCGCTCTGCGCCCCTGAAATCGCGTGCCGCGTATAAGCGCGACCGGAATCCCGCACGTGCCTTGATGTCGATCAAGGCGTGATGGGCGTGCGAAATTTAATGTGCAAAGAAAAAGTGGAGGCCCTCATGACGACTTGGTTATTGGTTGCCGACAGTTCGCGGGGACGCATCTTCCAGGCGAAATCGCCCTCCGGGGAATTGAACGAGATCACTACGCTTGCCCATCCCGAGGGGCGCCTGCACGAACAAGAGTTGACGTCGGATCTGCCGGGGCGGACCTTTGACAGACACGGATTGGGACGTCACGTCATGGAGGATCGCATGAGCGCGAAGGAGCAGGACACGTTGAAGTTTGCCGTGCGTATCGCCGAGTATCTGGATGGCATGCGCACCGAGGGTAAGTTCGAGCGACTCATCATCGTCGCACCTCCGGACTTTCTCGGCGTGTTGTCGGCGAAACTCAGCGATCCTTTACGAAAACTGGTGAGCATGCGCATGGACAAGAACCTGGCGCAGAAGTCGGCCCGCGAGATCCGCCTTCACCTTCCCGAAAAGCTGTGGTCGGCCGTCGAAGTCTGAAACGTGTAAATGTTCACTGGGAGAAGCCGGCCAATTGCATCGGCGACCGTGCACGGCCGCTGCACTCGTCGGCCTCCGCGCACGAGGTCGCATCTGTTACTATTACCGGTCGCGGCCCGGACCGCAGCCGGAGTCCGAACCTGCCGGTCCCGTGGCCGCATCTCGCAGGCGCGCGATTTTCAATGCCGTTGCGATGTATCGTCCGATAAGAACCGATCCACAACCGGGTAAGACACGATGCTGAAACACGTTGTAGGGTTAATGACTCAGCCCATGCAGGAATGGGAAAAGATCCGCGATGAAAACGAATCCGTGGGGGAGATTTACCTGCGCCACGTCCTGCCGCTGGGGGCGGTATCGCCGCTGGCCGGGATTCTCGGAACGACGCTCGTCGGTTGGCAGATTGCCGCCGCCGCACCGGTGAAGTTGACGCCGGGGAGCGCCATCCAGATCGGAATCGTTTACTACCTGGCGATACTGTTCTCGGTGTACGTAATCGGCGTGATGATCCGATGGATGAGCGAAACCTACGGGGCGGAACAACCGCTGTCGCGATGTGTCGCGCTCGCCGCGTACACAGCAACACCGCTGTTCCTGGTGGGCGTAATGCAGCTTTACCCCGTATTGTGGATGAACTTTCTCGTCGGTTTGCCTGCGCTCGCCTACAGCGTCTACCTGTTGTACAGCGGTGTACCGATCATGATGGAGATCCCCAAGGAAAGGGGTTTTTTGTTTGCCAGCGCCGTCCTCGCGGTGGGTCTGGTGGCGCTGGTAGGCTTGCTGGTGAGCACCGTGGTGTTGTGGAGCTTCGGCTTGGGGCCCGCGTTCAGAGTTTGAGCACATTACGTACGATGGTTGGGGAGTTGGGAGACACTTAATGAGCAGCGAGAACACGTATAACTATAGAGTGGTGCGGCAGTTTTCCATCATGACCGTGGTCTGGGGGATCGTCGGCATGTTGGTCGGCGTCGTGATTGCCGCACAGATGGCGTGGCCGCAATTGAATTTCGATATAGCCTGGCTGAGCTTCGGTCGCCTGCGGCCGTTGCACACCAACGCCGTGATCTTTGCCTTCGGCGGATCGGCCTTGTTCGCCACCTCCTACTACGTGGTGCAGCGCACCTGTCACGTGCGGCTGTTTTCCGATGGATTGGCCGCGTTCACGTTTTGGGGCTGGCAGGCGGTGATCGTGCTGGCGGCGATCACGCTGCCGCTGGGAATCACCAGCTCAAAAGAATATGCCGAGTTGGAGTGGCCGATCGACCTGTTGATCACCGTCGTTTGGGTTGCTTACGCGGTCGTGTTTTTCGGCACCCTCATGCAGCGCCGTATCAAGCACATCTACGTCGCCAACTGGTTCTACGCGGGTTTCATCATCACCATAGCCGTGCTGCACGTGGTCAACAGCGCAGCCATACCGGTCTCGCTGTGGAAATCGTATTCCGTCTACGCAGGGGTGCAGGACGCCATGATCCAATGGTGGTACGGGCATAATGCGGTGGGTTTCTTTCTGACCGCGGGGTTCCTCGCCATCATGTATTACTTCATTCCCAAGCAGGCGGCGCGGCCGGTGTATTCCTACCGCTTGTCCGTGGTCCACTTCTGGGCGTTGGTATTCACCTACATATGGGCCGGACCGCATCATCTGCATTACACCGCGCTGCCGGATTGGGCGCAGTCCCTGGGCATGGTGTTTTCTCTGATTCTCCTCGCGCCATCGTGGGGTGGGATGATCAACGGCATCATGACACTGTCCGGCGCCTGGGAGAAGCTCCGCAGCGACCCGATCCTGAAATTCCTCATCGTCTCGGTCTCATTTTATGGAATGTCGACTTTTGAGGGGCCGATGATGTCCATCAAGACCGTGAACGCACTTTCCCACTATACCGACTGGACCATCGGTCACGTGCATTCGGGTGCCCTGGGATGGGTCGGGTTCATATCCATCGGTGCCATGTACTACCTGATACCACGTTTGTTCAATCGGGAGCTGTACAGCGTGAAACTCGCGGAGATGCATTTCTGGATCGCCACCATCGGCATTGTGCTCTACATCACCTCGATGTGGATCTCCGGTGTCATGCAGGGTCTGATGTGGCGGGCGGTGAACACCGACGGCACCCTGACGTACAGTTTTGTCGAAAGCGTGCAGGCCATGCACCCGTACTACATCATTCGCTTCCTCGGCGGCGCATTGTATTTGGCGGGTATGCTCATCATGGCCTACAACCTGTACCGCACCGTCGTCGGGGCCAAGCCCTACGAGGCGGCGATCCCCGCGGCCGCGCATTGAGGACTCTAATATGGGTTTACAAGCACAAACCGAAAAAAACGTCGGATTATTGATCGTCCTCACCGTCCTGGTCATGAGTGTCGGCGGACTGGTGCAGATCGTGCCCCTGTTCTTCCAACACTCGACCACGGAACCGGTCACCGGCCTGAAGCCGTACACCGCGCTGCAACTCATCGGCCGCGACGTTTACATCCGTGAGGGCTGTTACACCTGTCATTCGCAGATGATCCGGCCCTTTCGCGCCGAGACCGAGCGTTACGGGCATTACTCGGTGGCGGGGGAATTCGTCTACGATCGGCCGTTCCAGTGGGGGTCCAAGCGGACAGGTCCGGACCTGGCTCGGGTCGGGGGTCGCTACAGCGACGACTGGCACCGCGTACACCTGATCAATCCAAGGGATGTCGTCCCTGAGTCCATCATGCCGGGTTATCCCTGGCTGGAGGAGACCGCCGCGGACGCTTCCGATATCCAGACCAAGATGCGTGCGCTCAGAACTTTGGGCCATCCCTACAGCGACGAAGAAATCGGCAAGGCGGTAAAAGATCTCGAAGGCAAAAGCGAAATGGACGCGATGGTCGCGTACCTCCAGGTGCTGGGAACCAGCGTGAAGACCCGCAGGTGACGGAATGGGGGTATTTCACGGAATTTGGACGTTACTCTTGTTGTTGGTCTTCCTGGGTATCGTAGTCTGGGTCTGGAGCTCGAGACGCAAGAAGCACTTCGAGGAGGCGGGCCGGATTCCATTTCAAGAAGAGCACCCGGTATCCACGGGCGAAGACCACAAGGCGGAGAAAAACGATGGCTGACTTCGTAAGCGCGTTTTGGCACTGGTACATCATTGTTCCAACACTCGTCGGCATCCTGGCGCTGTTTCCGCTAGTGATTTTCAATCGCGGAAAGAAATCCGGCGGCGAGCCGGAGACCATGGGGCACGTATGGGACGAAGACCTGGAGGAATATAACAACCCGTTGCCGAGCTGGTGGTTGAATATGTTCTACATCACCATCGTCTTCGGTATCGCGTACCTGATCCTGTACCCCGGTCTGGGCTTCTACAAGGGGGTTCTGGGCTGGTCGTCCAAAGGCCAGTACGAGAGTGAAATCAGCGCAGCCGACAAGGAGTTCGGTCCCATATTCGAAAAGTACGCCTCCGAGAAGATCGCTACGCTGGCCAGAAACGAGGAGGCGATGCGCACCGGAGAGCGCCTGTTCGCCAATTACTGCTCGACGTGCCACGGCTCCGACGCGCGCGGCGCCGTCGGGTTCCCCAATCTTCGCGATGGGGACTGGTTGTACGGAGGCGAACCGGAGCAGATCAAGACCAGCATCCTCAATGGGCGCAGGGGCGTAATGCCGGGTTGGCAGGCGGCCTTGGGCGAAGAGGGGGTAAAGAACATGACCGAGTTCGTTCTCAGCATGAGCAGGAAAAACGTGGACCTGGATGCGGCGCAGGCAGGTCGCGAGAGATACAACCAGATATGCGTAGCCTGCCACGGCGCCGACGGCAGCGGTAACAAGGCCCTGGGGGCGCCCGATCTTGGTGACGGCGTGTGGTTGTACGGCGGGTCCCCGAAAGCGGTGACGCAGTCGATCGCACAAGGTCGCCAGGGCAATATGCCGCCGCACAAGGATTTTCTGGGCGAGGACAAGGTCCACCTCTTGACGGCCTACGTCTACAGCCTGTCCGCCGGCGAAGCGCAGTGACATCCGGGGGCGGATACGGGACGCAGCGTCTCGTCGTCGTGTTGTGGCCGTCGTTTCTGGTTGCCGGCGTGGTGACCGTGCTCGTTTTCGTGCTGTTTGACCCCTTGAATGTGCTCGCGCAGACGCGTTATTCCGGTGTCAGCAGGCTCGGCGCGTACAGCATGGGGTTTTTCTGCCTTTGGCTGGTTACCGCGGCCAGCAGCTGGTTGACGTGTTATTTTCAGCGGTCTCCGGAAAAAGTACCGCCCCCCGCCGCGAACAACGGTTGAGAGCATGTCCGGCGTCACCAGGTCCAGCCAGGTCACAATCCTGAGGCAGGACATCGGCCACGGCTCAGCCCCCATGTCGTCGCCGCGTCCCGGTGGCGACAACGCCGGTCCCGCTGAGACGGTAGAGCAGTCTCTGTATGCGAAGCGGCAAAAGATATTTCCCAGGCAGGTGCACGGGATGTTTGCACGCCTGCGGTTGCTCGGTGTCGTGGTCTTGATGGGCATCTACTACGGCCTGCCCTGGGTGCAGCTCGGAGAGCGGCAGGCGGTGTTGTTCGATCTGCCGGCTCGCAAATTCTATATATTCGGCTTGGTCTTCTGGCCCCAGGATTTCATTTATCTTGCCTCGCTCCTGATCATCGCCGCGTTGGCGCTGTTTTTTTTCACGGCACTTGCCGGGCGTTTGTGGTGCGGCTACGCCTGCCCGCAGACCGTGTGGACGGAAGTGTTTCTGTGGATAGAACGCAGAATAGAAGGTGACCGAGGCAGGCAGATCAAGCTCGACAAATCGCCGTGGACCGCCCGCAAGATCACGATCAAGGTCGCAAAGCACGTCGCCTGGATCGCCTTGTCGTTGTGGACGGGGTACACCTTCGTCGGCTATTTCACGCCCATTCGCGAACTGGGGCAGGCGGCGCTGTCCCTGGATACCGGGCCGTGGGAAACGTTCTGGCTGCTTTTTTACGGATTCGCCACCTATGGGAACGCCGGTTGGTTGCGCGAGCAGGTCTGTATATACATGTGTCCCTACGCGCGCTTTCAAAGCGCCATGTTCGATAACAATACGCTGATCATCTCCTACGACACGGGCCGCGGCGAACCTCGCGGCGCGCGCAAACGCGGAATAGATCCGCGGGACAAGGGTCTGGGGGACTGCATAGACTGTACGCTCTGCGTTCAGGTCTGTCCCACGGGCATCGATATTCGCGATGGCCTGCAGTACCAATGCATCGGCTGCTCCGCATGCATCGACGCCTGCGACGAGGTCATGGACAAGATGGGCTACCCCAGGGGTCTCGTGCGCTACACCACCGAAAACGCGCTGGAGGGCAAGGCGACGGCTATCCTGCGACCGAGAGTCTTGGTCTATGCGACCGTACTGGTGGGCATGCTTGCGGTTGTGGGATACTCCATAGTCGCCAGGGTCCCGCTTGATCTGGATGTGATCCGAGATCGAAATACCCTCTACCGGGAAACCGCGGACGGCCTGGTGGAAAACGTGTACACACTGAAGGTCATCAATATGGACGAGCGCGAACATCGGTTCCAGTTGTCCACATCCGGTCTGGAACCGGCGAGCCTGAAATTGGATCACGAAACTTTCGTTGTCGCCGCCGGGCAGGTACGGGAGTTTTCGGCTAGACTGCAGGTTGACCCATTGGATCTTGCGCGGACAAGCAGCGAAGTGTTCTTCGAACTGCGGGCGCTCGACGAAGACGGTCTGATGGTGCGCGAGCCCGCCCGCTTTCTCGGTCCGGCGGGGGCGCGCTGATCGTGGCCGCCCCCGCAGACGTGACGCCCTGGTATCGTCAGCCTTTGGTATGGATGTTGATTGCCATACCCATGGCTGCGGTCGTCATGAGTTCCATCACTATCGTGTTGGCGGTGGTAAGCAACGACGGTACGGTCGCCGACGACTATTACCGACGAGGACTGGAGATCAATCGCTCATTGCAACGCGACCGTGTAGCCGCGGACTACGATCTCAATGCGAGTCTGCAGATAGACTCAGAACGGCAACGCGTTCGGGTGCGCATGCGGGCCGGCCGGAATTTCGAGCTTCCCAGCCGGCTCCTGCTGCAGCTGTCCCACGCGACCCGGAGCGGTTCCGATCAGCGCTTGGTTCTGCACGGCGCCGGCGGCGGTTTCTACGAAGCCGGTTTGCAGGGCCTGTCCGCGGGAAGATGGTATATAACGCTTTCTCATGAAGCATGGCGTTTGAACGGCGTGCTGAACATTCCGGCGCAATCGGAAGTCGATCTGCTTCACGATCCCGCCTTCAAGACCAAGGGGGCCGCCGGGGGTTCCGCGGTGTTATGATTGCATCGTTGAATGCTCGACGTTGCTCCATCGGCGGCTGTTGCTGAGCGCCCGAACGCTTCGTGCACAGGCGAAGCGGCGCCGCCCGGAGAGCACTATCAATGCAACACTGACCGATAAACCTTAGATTTCGGAGATTGGGTATGGCCAATGTCCTCGATAGAATCCATAAGGATCACGTCCACATGGCACGTCTGCTGGATCTGATCGATTTGGAGACGACCAAGGCGCGGAATAATGATATGCCGGATTTTCTCATGCTCGAGCACGTCATGCGCTATATGACCAATTACCTGGATCAGATGCACCACAATGTGGAGGATGCCATCTTTCGACGCGTGTCAGAACGGGACAGCAAGATCGAAGCAGTGGTGGACGAGTTGATGCGGGAGCATGATACGTTGAAGGTGGTTGGCGAACGGCTCTACGACGTGATCTGCGCCGCGCAAAACTCGGATTTCGTGCGCCGTGACGACTTTATTTCCTTGGGGACGGAATATACCCAGATTCTGCGCGCGCATATGGGGCGGGAGGAAGAAGACATACTCAAGCGCGCGCGGCGGGTCCTTACGAAAAAAGATTATTCTCAGATCGAGGCGGAAATCGACGCCATCCACGATCCCTTGTTCGGTGATGTCGTCGAGAGCGAGTACCAGCAACTGTACGCCTACATCATGGCGCAGCAGGAAAGCCTGAACGAGGCCAGTAAATAGCGGCATGCCCTTCTCTGCGGAGGCGGGACCGGTATTCCGTCGCCGCAATTCCCGGAAACGGGCGGGCGCTAGCCTGCATTTCTCATTAAGGCGGCCGTGGTCGTTGCTAAAGTCCCGTTAATGCGAGTACGTTGCGTCTTGCTCGACAATACAGTCTGTATCAGCGACACCTATCCCGGTCCTGGCTGGTCCAGGCACGCCGGAACTTGGGCTTCCCTCGATCCATAGCTACGGCTATGGATCTCGTTCCAACCCGGCGTTCAGCCGCACCTGTCCTGCGCCAGCGTCCGGGATCCTGGTGAGCAATGCAGGCTAGCTGCCCGGTGATTGTGTCGACTCCTGCTCGCGGTCGTCCCGGCGGGGATTGTCATCGTCGTCCAACACAATGCGATGGGCCGGACCCTCGAGATCGTCGAACTGCCCGGATTTGACCGCCCACAGCACCGCGCCGACGATAACGGCCACCAGAACCAAAGACAGCGGAATCAGTAAGAACAGGATATCCATCAGGTCGCGGCGGAGTAAGCCTTCATGCGGTACGCCTGGGTCGCCTTGCGGTCCCGGTCGCGCTCGAGTAGGCGGGTAGCGTTGCCTACGACGAGCAACGAGCTCGCCGACATGCCCACCGCCGCCAACCAGGGCGGAACCATGCCCGCCGCCGCCGCGGGCAGCGCCAGCAGGTTGTATACGACGGCCCAAAACAGGTTCTGTCGGATCACGGACATGGTGTGTTCAGCCAGTGCGTGTGCGCGGAAGAACGAGCGCAGACGATTGCCGACGAGGACCAGGTCCGCCTGGGTGCGCGCGAGATCGGCGCCTCCTCCCATGGCAGCGGACACGTTCGCGGCCGACAACACCGGAGCGTCGTTCACGCCGTCGCCGATCATGGCAACGGCGAAGCCCTGCGCCTGCAGGCGACGGATTTCGGTCAGCTTCTGTTCCGGAGTCAGGTCCCATTTTCGTTCGTCGATGCCGAGCGCGTCGGCGGTTGCATTGACGGCGCCGCTGCGGTCGCCGGAATACAACGCAATGCGTACGCCCGATCTTTTCAGGGCCCGGATCGTTTCCACGGCATCGGAGCGCAGGCGATCGCTGAAAAGCAGGGCTGCGTGCAGCCGATGGCCGTCTCCAAGGAAGGCGACCGTACTCGTACCCGTTTCCACGGCGGGGACCTGAAGCGCGGTTTTCTGGGCCAGGTACCGTGCTTGTCCCAGGTGATAGCGTCGACCATGCACCGTTCCAGTGATCCCCCCGCCGGCCGTTGTCGCCACGTCGGTCGCTGGCACGACGGGGATGTCTTTCGCCGCCCTAGTGACCGCTCGCGAGATCGGATGTTGCGAGAACGCCTCCAGCGCGGCCGCGATGGACAATACCTCCTGCCGCGGCATGTTCGAAAGTCTGTGCACATCAATCAGTCTGATTTCCCCTTCGGTGAGGGTGCCCGTCTTGTCGAACACCGCATAATCGATTCCCGCAAGACGCTCAAACGTGTCGCGGCCGGTGACGACGGCGCCGAATTCCATGACCGCATTGGTCGCCGCGGTGAGCGCCGTCGGCATCGCCAGGGACAACGCGCAGGGACAGGTTACCACCAGAACGGAAACGGTGATCTCAAGCCAGCGCTCCGGGTCCTGATGCCACCAGTACAACCCCACCGCGGACGCCAGCAAGAGCACGCAGAGCACGAATGCCGACGCCACCCGATCGGCGAGCCGCGTGAGTCGCGGCTTTTCGCTTTGCGCGCGCTCCACCAAGCGAACGATCTGCGACAGCAGGCTTTCCTTGCGCGTAGCGGTAACTTTCAGCTCGATCGGATGCTCTAGATTGACGGAACCCGCGAGCACGCGGTCACCTGCGTGTTTCGACAGCGGCCGGCTTTCGCCGGTCAACAGGGATTCGCTGACGCTGGAGGAGCTCCCGGTAACCACACCGTCGGCGGGCACCTGCGCGCCCGCAAGCACGCGTACACGATCGCCGGCTTTAAGCTCCGTCGCGGCGACGGTGTCCACGCTGCCGTCGCCGCAAAGCCGATGCGCCAGATTCGGCGTACCCCCCGCCATGGCGTCGAATCGGCGCATGCTGCGCTGGCGTGCCGCGAGCTCCAGGTAACGCGCCGTCAGCAGGAAAAACGTGAACATGGCCACCGACTCGAAATAGACCGCACCGCTGCCTTGCCAGGCGCTCCATGCGCTGCCGCCGAATGCGAGCGCGATGCCCAGAGATACCGGTGTGTCCATGCCGGGTCTCAGACGGCCCATTTCGTGCCAGGAGCGGCGGAAGAAGGGGTAGGCGGCGTAGACTACGATCGGTAGCGTGAGGAGCAAGCTCACCCAGTGAAACAAGGTCCGCTGGGCGCCGAACATCTCGTCGGGACGCGCGAAATACATGGCCACAGCGAGCATCATCACCTGCATTCCCAGCGCCGCGGAGACGCCGAGACGTCTCAACAGCGCCTTCCTCTGTCTTTCGATGACGGCTTCGTAGCGCTCGGGGTCGTACGGGTGCGCCGCATATCCGATGCGTTTGACCGCGCCTACGATCTGGCTGAGTTGAACGCGACCGGGGTCCCAGCGTACACGGGCACGGTGGGTGGAGTAATTCACCTGTGCGTCGACGACGCCGGTGAGATCGCGAAGACATCGCTCGTTCAACCAACTGCAGGCGGCGCAGGTGATTCCCTCCAGGATTAAAGACGTCTCGCACAATCCGTGCGGCTCAGCCCGCACCAAGGTCTGCTGCGTTGCGGGATGATCGTAAGCGGACAGATCGTCGACGCCTTCCGGCAACAGATCGGCGGGGTTGAATGCGTTGTGCGTGCGATGACGGTAGTAGTCCTGATAGCCGCCGGCGACGATCGCTTTGGCCACCGCTTCGCAGCCGGGACAGCACATCCATCTTTGCGCACCGTCGATTTGTACTCGACACCCGCCCGCCGACGGCACCGGCAGGCCGCAATGGAAACACGTCTTCGCCGCGACGCCCAGGTATTCGGTGGCCGCGTTACCCGCAGTCATGGCATCGGCCGCCCTGGGACCTTGCCGTGACGTATTAGGGACGTTGATGGCTGAGCTGATCTCACACGCATGTCGATGCGGGGTGCGGAAAAGTTTGCCGCCGGCGTATCGCCGAAGCGACGTGCGGTTCCAACACATCGGCGCTGCACGTCAGGCACCGTCGGCACAATCGACATGGGCGCCGGCGTACCGGCGGTGTCGAGTGCGCCTTGCTTGCAGTCTACCTCATGGCGCGCCGGCGTTTTCGGGGCCGGCCCACCCTGGGAACTGCGCGAACGTCAACGCCGCACGGTTTCGCTAGTGTAACATGTCCACCGTGGTCGCCGTGCCAAGCGCCCGCTGACCCGCCAGCGCATGCAGGCGATCGTGGTTCTTGATTTCCACGGAGTTTCTTTGCACCGATATGATGTCGTCGTGCTGCAGACGGGTCATGGTCCGACTCACGGTCTCCACGGCGAGGCTCAAGTAGCTCGCGATGTCGGTACGAGACATGGGCAGGATGAACTTCGTCGAGGAAAAGCCCCGATTGAGATAGCAATGCGATAGCGAGACGAGGAAGGAAGCCAGCCGCTGACTCGCGCTCTTCGTGCCTATGGTCACGAGGAAATCCTCTTCCTTGGCCATGAGCTCGCTGATCCTCTTCAGCAGCACTTCCTGAACACGCGCGGAGCTCGCGCAGAGCGCAGCAAGGTCGTCGAAGCGTATGCCGCAGACGCTTGCGGTGTCCAAGGCGACGGCGTGGCACGTGTAGTGGCCACGGGCAACGGCGTTGAATCCCATGAGATCGCCGGGAAGATGAAAGTCGATGATCTGCTCCTCGCCGTCGGTCGTAATCTTATAGGTCTTGAACGCCCCCGAACGCACGGCGTACAGGTACTCGAAACCGGATCCTTCATTGAAAAGTTCCTGACCCCTTTTCAACAGCTTCGGGACCGCGGTGACGCGCAGCAACTCACTGGCCTCGTCGTTCGACAGGCCCTTGCCCAGACAGACGCCGACTCGATCGCAGGTCTGACATTGCCCCGTCTGTCTTGGAAACTGGACGATTCGCGTATCGTGACTCATGCCGGTCCTCCTAATCGTGCGTTTGTTTACGCAACGTTATACCGGCGTGCGTGCATCACGGAAAATGCGCGGTTCCACGTACGTAGTTTCACATATTCGAGGCCGTAGACGGCTCAGACGCCATGCCGCGTTGAAATGGCTCGCTGGATGTGCTCGATAAGCGATTGATTGCGAAAGGGCTTGCTCAGGACGATGGATGCCCCGGCGGACCGCGCGCGACCGACCAGCTTGTCGTCACGCTGTGCGGTGATCATCACCGTGGGGATCCTCATGCCGCGCTTGCCCAGTTCCTCGAGCAATTCTATGCCGTTCATTCCCGGCATCCGCAGATCGACGATCAGGCAGTCGTTGTCGGATCCATGGAATTTTTCCAGGAATTCCGGTGCCGAGGCATACGGCTGCGCGCTCCAACCCATGGAATAGGCGAGCAGGGTAATGGCCGCTCTAACAGCCTCATCGTCGTCGACGATGTACAAGGTTGATGGCTTATCGGGTGCGGCGGTTCGGCTTTGCGCCATGCTTAACACAGTATTACCGGCCTCGACTCAATTGGCGCAAGTAAACATCATCCGGGGCGCTTACGCCTTGACGGGGATCAATGGCTGTCGTGTTGGGCCTGCGGATCACCGACGCTGGAGAGCATCTGCGTCAGCTCCACCGCGTTGCGCACTTCCATCTTGTGCAGGATGCGGGAACGATGCAGCTCGACGGTGCGCTCGCTGATACCGAGGTCGATGGCGACCACTTTGTTCGGCTTGCCCGCTGCAATCATGTTCATGATCTGGCGTTCACGCTGCGTAAGCCTCGCCAGACGCTGTTCGGTGGCACGTCTTTGCGCAGCCCGGGTCTGAAGCTGTGCGTCGCTCGCCAACGCGCGCTGCACGCAGGCCAATAGACGTTCACGGTCTACCGGCTTCTCGATGAAATCCACGGCGCCTTCCTGCAGCGCCTTCACCGCGGTGGGAATGGTGCCGTGCCCGCTTAGAAAGATGATCGGTATATCTATGCTGCGATCACTGAGTTCTTTTTGCACGGCAAGCCCGTCCATGTCCGGCATCTGCAGGTCCAGGATCATGCATCCGTGGCAGCCGCAATCCTTGGGACAGTCCCGCAGGAAATCTTTGGCCGATGCGTAATCCACCACCGAATAGCCTTCGGACTCCAGCAGAAGTTTCAGCCCCGCCCGCACGGCCGCATCGTCGTCCACGACGTAAACCAAAGTATCGCCGATCATCAATAAAACGCCTCCACGATCGGCAGCGAAAACGAGAAAGTGGCGCCGCTGTCGTCGGCCGTCGCGGTGAGTTCCCCGCCGTGGGCCTCGATAATGGTGTGACTGATGGACAGACCGAGCCCGGTGCCTTTTTCCTTGGTCGTGTAGAACGCCTGGAACAGCTGATCCGATTCTCCAGAGAAACCGCAACCGCTGTCGCTGACGTACACCAGCACTTGATCGTCGCGTTTCGATGTTTTCAGCACCAGACGGCGTACGCTGCTGGTTTCCATTGCTTCGATGGCGTTACGCACGATGTTGAGAACCACCTGTTCAATCTGCAGTTTGTCCGCCCAGACACCCGGAAGATAGTCGCCGAGCTTGAGCTCGATGTCGACTTCATTCATGTGAATTTCGTGGCTCACCATGGCCATGACGTCGCTGATCACGGCATTCAAGTTTATGATTTCGCGGTCCAGAGAGCCCGTTTTCACGAAATTGCGCAAGCGCCGGATGATGTTCCCGGCGCGCACGCCCTGCTCGGATATCTGATTGAGGGCGTCGAGAGTAACCCGCTTGGGCACGTCCGGTTTTTCCAGCAGGTTGCGGCAGGCGTCGGCGAAACTCACAATTGCCGTGAGAGGCTGATTGAGTTCGTGGGCAATCCCGGAAGCCATCTCCCCGAGGGCGGCCAGCCGCGCGGCGTGGGCGTGTTCCGCGAGTCGTTGTCTCTCGCGCTTTTCCGCCGTGCGGCGTTCAGATATATCGCGAACGATACCCGTGAATAAGCGGCGATCGGGCAGGACCACGTCGCTGATTGCCAGTTCCATGGGAAACACCGTGCCGTCCTTGCGCAGGCCGGTCACTTCCCTGCCGATACCGATGATCCGCGCCTCGCCGGTGCGCATATAGCGCTCCATATAGCGGTCGTGCTTTTCGTTGTGCGGCGGCGGCATCAGCATCGTTATGTTTTGACCCAGGAGCGACCCGGCGGAATAACCGAACAACCGCTCCGCCGCGGGGTTGACGGACTCTATGGTGCCGTCTTCATCGATGGTGATGATGCCTTCGACTGCGGTCTCGACGATCGCGCGCAACCTTGCGGCGTGTTCTTCCAGCTCGAGTTGGGCCTTTTTCTTTTCCGTGATATCGAGGCCGGCGCCGATGACCCAGCGAACGCGTCCCCCGGCTTCGCGGACGGAGGTGTTGAACCAATGGATGCAGATGCGCCTGTCGTTCTTTGCAACCCAGTAGTTCTCGTGTTCCTTCGGTCCGGGCGCGTCGACGAGGTCGCTGAACACGCGCTTGACGCCGTCGACCTGCTCGGGAACCAGGAGCCTGTTCCATAGGGGTTCGCCGATGATTTCGGCCCTGCTGTAGCCGGTTGCCTTTTCGCAGGCGTTGTTGAAGTGGACGATGCGCCCGTCGGCGTCCAGTGCCACCAGCAGCACACCGGTCCCCGCGAGGATGGACGACGCGGTCTCCGGCTCCGCGGCCAGCGGATCTATGAATGCGATGCGTTCTCTCTCTCCAGCGGTCATGCCTGGGCGATCCGGATGTGTTGCCGCGTTAACCTTACCGTATATCTGTCCATACCCCAATTGTGATAAACCGGCGCGCGCATACGCCCGCGGCGACGTTCGGGTCGGCGGGTCCTGGATTTCGTCAACTCGATGAAGCTATGCTCTGCTTGCCGCAAGTGCTACATTAGCATATTATAAATCACTAATAATCACACGAAGTTCTCGCGGGAGCACAACCTGCGCCGATCGCGTCGGCACCCGGATGCGCGCATCGGTCGGCCGACGCCTTGCAGCGTACGTCTCTATCGCGAGCGCTCGATATGGGGCCTGACCATGAAACGCGTCTTCTTATGCATTACGCTCTGCCTCGCCGGCGGCGGCCCGCCGGCGTCCGCCGAACCCGTCACCCGCCTGGAGCAGGCGGTCCGCTACACCGTAGAGCGGAATTTCGAGCTGCGCGCCTCGGCGCAACGCATCACGACCGCCGAAACCCAGGTCCGCTTGGCCGAAGCCGCGGGCCGACCGCAGGTCGTGTTTCGCTACGGACTGCAGACCAGCGACAACCCTCTGGATGCCTTCGCCGAACTCTTGAACACGCGCAGCGTCACCGCGGAGGACTTCGATCCGCACAATCTCAACAACCCGGACATCAGTGCGTTGTTCAGCGGCGGCGTCGCCCTGCAGTATTCCCTCTATAACGGCGGACGCGTTCAAGCGGAAATTGAGGGTGCCGCGCACAACACGGAAGCCGCGCGTCTGCAACACGCCCGACTCCTGCAACACGCCATATACGACACGGTCCGCGCCTATTACGCCGCCCAGTCGGCGGAGCGGGGTGTAGCGATCGGCACAGACGCGGAGGCCGCCGCCAGGCGCCACGCCCGCACCACCCGCCAGCTCGTGCGCGAAGACCGCACGGTGCAGTCGGACCAGCTCACCGCGGAGGTAAACTGGTCCGCGTTCAAGAGCCTCAGCGCTCAGTCAAGGACCCGGCTTGCGCTCGCGTACAACCGCTTGAAGCTCGCTATGGGCATGCCGCAGCAACAACCGCTTTCGGTGCCGCCGCTCGACGAGCCGTCGGCCGCTCCGCCGTTGCCCGATGTGGGCGTCCACGAACAGCGTGCGCTGCAGTCGCGGTCCGATCTGCTGGCGTTGCTCGCGACTCTGCGCACGGCGCAGGCGCAGACCCGTTCGGCACAGGCGCAGATGGGTCCCCGGGTAGAGCTGACGGCGGACACGACCCTGTACGAAGATCACCCCTTCGTGGACGAGTTATCCTGGCGCGTGATGGGGGTTGTGACCAAGGACCTCTATACCGGCGGGCGCACCCGGAGCGCGGTGGATATCGCGCAATCGCGGGCGCAGACTCTGCAGTTCCAAATAGCGTCTTTGCGTCAATCCATAGTTGGTGAGGTGCGCGTCGCCGTCGACAACATCAAGGATTCCGTCGAACGGCTGAAAATCGCCACCGGAAACACGGCCAAGGCGCGGCGCAACGTCAAGCTGATAAGCGAACGTTACGGCCAGGGTCGCACCATCCTCATTGATCTCCTCGGCGCGGAGCAGCGACTCGTCGAGGCCCGTAACGAGGAACTGCTCGCGCACCAGTCGTTGTTGACGAACGTCGCCGCGCTCAGCCTGGCCGACGGGAGTTTGGCCACCGACGCCGGTTTCGGTTCCGGGTCGAACCGATGAGATCGACACCGGGCGGCATCGGCGCCGTTTGCTGCGCACTGCTGGTTGCCTGTCATCCGGCTCCGGAACCCACCCCCGAAGTGGAGCTCCCGCCCGTGGAGCGCGCTACCGTGGAGATCACACCGCCCGCGGCCGGCGGCATACTCAGCGTACCCAAAGCGGCGAAGCTGACCCGCGCCGGAGTGCCGGGCGTGTTCGTGGTGCGCGAAGGGCGCGCGCGTTTCCATATGGTGAAATTCGGTCGAGCCGCGGGCAAGCGTATCGAGGCGCTGAGCGGTCTGCACGGCGGCGAGACCCTGGTGATCGGGGATCTGGAAACCGTGCACGACGGCTCGCCGCTGCGCCCGCTTGAATAGGATGACGGTGAAGCGATGAACGACGGTCCACCATCCGGGGATAAAGATACATTGAACGCGGCCGGGCGCGTGGCGCGGTATTTCATAGACAGCAAGCTGACCGTGCTGCTGGTGGTGTTCGCATTCATATCCGGTGGGCTGGCGTTCCTGGTCACGCCGAGGGAGGAGAATCCGCAGATCGTCGTGCCCGCGGCGAATGTCCTCGTCGAGAAACCCGGCGCTTCGCCGAAAGAAGTGGAACAGCTGATCGTAAAACCCCTGGAAGCGATTCTGCAGGGAATGTCCGGGATCAAGCACACCTACGGCATGGCCCTGGATTCGCTGGGTGTGGTCAGCGTCCAGTTCGATGTCGGTGAGGACAAGGAAGACTCTCTGGTAAAACTCTACGACCGCATCATGAGCAACCTCGATCGGATACCCCCCGGCACCAATCAACCGTTGGTAAAACCGGTGGATGTGGACGACGTGCCGATACTCGTGATTTCGGTTTCCTCCGCCACCCACGACGATATGGCGCTGCGCCGTGTTGCGAACGATCTGCTGGAACACCTGCGCCGCGTGGAAGGCACGTCGGCCTCGTTCGTGCACGGCGGGCGGCGGCGCCAGATCAACGTCCATCTCGATCTCGAGCGCATGCGGAAATTCAACGTTACCCTGGTGGACGTGCGGCGGGTGTTGCAGGCGACCAACGTGGACATACCTGCGGGAACGCTGGTGAGCAACAACCTGCTCGCCAAGGTGCGGTCCGGTGCGTTCCTCCGCACCGCGGAGGAAGTGGGCGAACTTGTCGTCGCGGTGGATCGTCATCAACCCGTATATCTGCGGCAGATCGCCGACATCAGCGACGGCGCCGGCGAGATCGAGCGCGTGCACCGCATCGGTTTCGGCCCCGCATACGCCGGTGTCCGGCCTCTCGACTACGAAGTCCCGGCGGTCTCCATTGCCATCGCCAAGCGCCCGGGTGTGAACGCGGTGGCGGTGTCGGACCGGGTGGTCCGGGAGTTGGAACGCGTTCGCGCCGACATCGTGCCCGACGGCGTCATCGTGAACGTTACCCGGAACGACGGTGCGCGCGCGCGCGACGCCGTGAATACCTTGATGGAACACCTCGCCATTGCGGTGGGCACCATAATTCTGTTGCTGGTCGTGTTTCTCGGTTGGCGCGCCGCGGGGATCGTCACCATCACCATACCGCTGATTCTGTTCATGACCCTGGCTATCGGATACGTCTCGGGACAGAGCATCAACCGCATCACGCTGTTTGCGCTGATCCTCTCTCTGGGTCTGCTGGTCGACGACTCCATCGTCGTCATAGAGAACATCTACCGCCACTACTCCCAGCGGGGCGTGGAACGATTGAAGGAAGCGGTGATCGCGGTCAACGAAATCGGCAAGCCCACCAATCTCGCCACCTTTACCGTGATACTCGCGTTTCTGCCCATGTTGTGGGTCACCGGCATGATGGGGCCGTACATGGGCCCGATCCCCTTCAACGTTCCGGTCGCCATGATCACGTCGCTGGCCATCGCTTATACCGTCGCGCCCTGGGCGGCCTACCGCTGGCTGAAGATCAAAGGCGGCGGCCACGGCCACGAACACAAGTCCGGGTGGCTGGAGCGCGGTTACGCCGTGGTCATGGGGGTGCTGCTGCGTAATGGGATAGTGCGGGCGATGTTCTTTCTCGCCATCCTGGCGCTGCTGGGCGCGGTGCTAGCGATGCCGGTCTTCGATCTCGTGCGCTTCAAAATGCTGCCGAAAAACAATACCAACACCTTCAACGTCACCATCGACATGCCGGAGGGCACGGCGTTGGAGGAGACCGACCGTGTGGCGCGCCTGATCGCCGATGCGCTGCGCCGGCATGAGGACGTGGAGACCTACGAAACCACCGTAGGACAGTCCGGCATCATCGACTTCAACGGCATGCTGCGGGGCAGCGGCTTGAAGCAGGGTTCCCACGTGGCGGAGGTGCGGGTGAATCTACGCAACAAGCACGTACGCCCCCAGAGTTCCATAGATATCGTGCAGGCGTTCCGCGCGCCGATCGCCGATCTGGCGCGCCGGACCGGCGCGAACATCAAGCTCGTCGAAGACCCGCCCGGTCCCCCGGTGCGGGCCACCATCATCGCAGAGCTCTACGGTCCGGACTACGATCAACTGCGTCGGATTGCCGAGGAACTGCGCGCGGGGGTGTTTGAAAAAACCTACGACGTGGTCGACATCGACGATTCCGTGGGCGAGGAAGTGCGGGAGTTCAAGATCGTGGTTAACCGGGAGAAGGCGGCCCTCGCCGGCATCCCACCCGTTGATATCGCGCAGACGCTGAGGACCTTTCTGGACGGCTACGATGTCGGCACGGTGCATATGGAGTTCGAAAAGGAACCCGTGCCCATACGTTTCCGCATCCCCATCTCGGATCGGCGAACCCCGGCGGACCTGAACCGGATATTCTTCATCACGCCCCAGGGCCGGCAGGTGCCCTTGAACCGTATCGCCGAGGTGGTGGAGATCACGGCGCCGAAGATCATCCATCACAAAGACCAGCGCCCCGTGGTTTACGTGACCGGCGAGCTCGCCTCGACCAGTCAGGTCTACGCCGTTCTGAACATGTGGAAATACCTCAGCGACAATCCGCTACCCGGCGGCGTGCGCCTGGATCAATATTTCATGTCCGACCCCGGGACGTCGTCCTGGTCGCTGCGCTGGGATGGGGAGATGCGCTTGACGCTCGATGTCTTCCGGGATCTCGGGGCGGCGTTCGGGGTTGCGGTGCTGCTCATCTACCTCATACTCGTTGGCTACTACCGCTCCTTCGTCATTCCGCTGGTGGTGATGGGGGCTATTCCCTTGACCATAGTCGGGGTGTTTCCCGGACACACGTTGATGGGGCAGTATTTCACGGCGACATCGATGATCGGCGTTATAGCCCTCGCCGGCATCGTGGTGCGCAATTCGCTGCTGCTCATCGACTTCATCCTGGAATACCGCAAACAGGGCCACGACCTGGACAAAGCCGTGCTCCAGGCCGGCGTCACGCGGCTGCGGCCGATCACCTTGACCGCGCTGGCGATCATCCTCGGCACCCTGGTGATGATCGTGGACCCGGTGTTCGGCGGCTTGGCGATTGCTCTCATCTTCGGCACCTTCGCGTCTACGGTGCTGACGTTGTTCGTGATACCGCTGCTGTATTTCAGCGTGCAACCGCGTGCCCGCAGCGGTGAGGTCGCCGCCGCATCGAAGGCTTGACATAGCCGGCGGGGTCGCCTGCGTTCGCCGAGCTTGCGGAAATCGTTGCTCGACCGGTTACCGCACTATACTGCGGAGGGAAATCGATGAACGCTTCATGGACGCCGATATTCGGTGAGTATCCCGTCGTGCCGGCACCAAGGCGGATATTTCAAGATATTGAAAGGCTTTGACCTCGGTGCCGATTTTTCGATTACGCACCAAACAGTTTCCGATGCCTCGAAATCGGCGATACCCTTTCGAGGCCGCACAGCGTGTGACCGTGAATCAACTTTTGTCTCAGATCACAGCCGGATAACAGAGTGCACACAGAGGTTGAACTGCCGACTTCAATTGCGGTACACATTAGAGCGGAGACAGTTACGGGTCCAAGGCCTGATGCCGAGGATAGCGTACACAACAACAATCAGCATCGAACTGAGTCAGACAGCAGGGTGAAAAAACATGCGTTTCCCGGAGATCAGTATAGAAGTGCACGAATGGGAAGACGGCGCACAGACCATCATTACCCGCAACGGACACGGCGCGCGAGTGCACATCGCCAACTACAGTTCCGATCACGTTCTCAGCAACCAGACGGTGTGCGTGCACGATGTCAGGCGGCGTCTGATCGGATATGTCAAATACCACGGTAACGGCGAGGTGGACCATTTCGCCGCCTACGAATACGAGGGCGCCAACACGCACGAATCGTTCATGACTATGTTCGACAAGGACAAACGGCCGCTATACAACAAGAAATACCGGCTCAGCGAGACAGGCCGGCCGACGCGGGCGGACTATGTGTCCCCGGATGGGCGTTTGCTGTCCTACGAAGAGTACGTCTACGAGCAGGAACGATGCGTGACCGTGCGCCACTTCGATGCCGACGGCAAACCCATCGAACATCCCATCACGGAATAAGACGGCTGGCTGAAAAAGGAAGGCATGCGCCGAGGTGGCGTGCATCCCCTCGATAGGACTTCGAACGCCGTGGCCGTACTCGTGCGTTGGAACGCGTGGTACAAGGCGTGCGGGTTTACCCATAGGGTAATCATCGTCTCGCACTCGGTGCAAGGTATGGGGTTGGTCTGAACCGAGGGTAAAGATTCCGGGACACGCCGTGAATACATCCGTGTAGGCTCGGCGCCGGCGTCCCTGCCGGCGACGGTCCCGGAACTTCCCCGCGGTTCAGTTCTAAGGGATGTATTCGTCGCTGCGCACTCGGTGCAAGGTATGGGGTTGGTCTGAACCGAGGGTAAAGATTCCGGGACACGCCGTGAATACATCCGCGCAGGCTCGGCGCCGGCGTCTCTGCCGGCGACGGTCCCGGATCTTCTCCGCGGTTCAGTTCAAGGGCGGTGTTTTCGTCACATTCGCCCAGCGCCCGGTGCAGGGTAAGGGGCCGGTCTGCGGTGTGCAGAGACCGGCCCGAAGCCGCTTTCTGTCTTCCACCGCGGCGCGCGTACGGCCGCGTGCCCGGCATGATTAATTCGATTGTGCTACCTTGGGTATACAATACCCTGAGCAAAAACATGGGTAGTGCGCGTATTGCGACCGAAGGAGAAATACCTACTTCGCGACCAGGTTTTGTCCCCCGAACGCCGGCTCGCGTTTTCGTCCGTGGCAGACTCCGGGTCTTATGCCCCCGACTCTTCGCCTCCGTTCGATTGTGCAGTGAAGCTTAGCGCCGTGCAAAAGATCGCCATCGCCGTGGGTCTCCTGGTGTGCCTCCTCGGCACGTCGTCCCGGGCGTCCGCGGATGTCCCCGATCTCTCGCACAAGCGCGTGTTATTGCTGTTTTCCTATCATCCCACCTTTCCTACCACGGACCACATCCTGCAAGGGGTCCGGTCGGTGCTGGACAAGCACGGCCTCAACCTCGATGTCGAATTCATGGACAGCAAGCGTCTCAACGACGATATCAGTCGGAAGTATTTCCAGCAGTTGTTGGCCTACAAGTTGTCCAGGCGGAACCCTTACGACCTGGTGATGGTCTCCGACGACAACGCCTTCAATTTCGTCCTCGAGCATCAGTCTGCGCTGTTTCCGCAAACTCCCGTGGTGTTCCTCGCTGTAAACAACGCGGCAAAGGCCTACACAATGGATAGCAACGCCTGGGTGACCGGAGTGGTGGAGGCGGTTTCCGTTGCCGAGACGATGCACTTGATGCGCTCACTGCATCCGACTCTCAAGCGTGTGGTCGTCCCTGTGGACACGACCCCGAGCGGGCATGCGGACCGGGCGATGATTGCGTATGTTGAGAAGCTGTTTCCCGATCTTGAGTTTCAGGTGCTGTCGCTCGGCGATTTGAGCTGGAAGGAACTGGGTCGGCGCCTGCAGGGCCTGGGGACGGATACCACAGTTTTGCGCTTGACGTCATTCCGCGACCGGGACGGGCGCGTGCTCGACTACGCGGAGGCGGTCCGTCTCATGGTGGAGCATTCGTCGGTACCGGTGTACGCGTTGCGGGAGACCGAGGTCATCGCCGGCGCCCTCGGCGGGTACGTGGTGAGCCACCGTGAACAGGGCCGTCATGCGGCGCTGATGGCGGAGCGCGTGCTCAGGGGCACCCCGATCTCGACCATCCCGGTCATGCGCCGGAGTCCCAACAGACCGGTGTTCCACTACGCGGGTTTGACGCAGTTCGGTATATCGCCGGCGTCCGTCCCGGAACACAGCATCGTGTTCCAGGCGCCGGTTGGATTTGTCAAGAAATACGCGGGGCTCGTGTTGGCGACCTTGGTCGTGATCGTTCTGCTCCTGGGTTTCGCCGCTTATCTGATGTGGCAGATTCGAACCCGTCAACGTGCGGAGGAAGCGTTGCGCGAGAGCGAACGGCGTTTCCGCGATTATTTCAAGTTCCAATCCATCGGCCTTGCAATCACGACGCCGGACAAACGGTTCGCCGAGGTCAACGACAAACTGTGCGACATCATGGGCTATTCCCGCGAGGAATTGCTGAATATGTCCTGGACCGAACTCAGCACCTCCGAGGACTTGAAGCACAACCTGGATCTGTTCGAGCGCGCCGTGGCCGGCGAGATCGACGACTACTACCTGGAAAAACGCTTCCTGCGCCAAGACCGCAAATCGGTGGACGTCCACCTCTCCGTCCGCTGCGTGCGCAAAGCGGACGGTACCATCGATTATTTTCTCACCGTGTACGAGGACATCACGCCGCGCAAGCGCGCCGAGCGGGCCCTGCGCCGGAGCGAGGAGCGGTTTCGTAATCTCATCGAGGGCTCGATCGAAGGCGTTCTCATCGACCGCTGGCGAAAGCCCCTGTTCGCGAACCAGAGCTTCGCCGACATGCTCGGTTACGACGCGCCGCAGGAGGTCCTTGCCCTCGACAACATGGATCCCTGCGTCGCCCCTGGGGAGCGGGAACGGCTGCGTTATTACACCAAGGCGCGGATGGAAGGAAAGCCGGCGCCGGAGCAATACGAATACGACGCGCTGCGCAAGGACGGGTCCATCGTGAGCCTGCAGAATCTGGTGCGGGTCGTCGACTGGGAGGGCGAACCCGCGATCCAGAGCACCATCATCGACATCACCGACCGCATACGAGCGGAGCGGGAGGCGAAAAGGCACCTGCGACATGTCGACGTCTCCGAACGCATCATCCGACTGGGTCTGCGGAACACCGACTTCGACACCATGTTGGAAGCAGTATTGGATCTGGTGCTGGAAACCTTCGACTGTGACCGGGCGTGGCTGGTCTATCCCTGCGACCCGGACTCTGAGAGCTTTCGCGTGGACAGAGAACGCACCAAACCGGCATGGCCCGGAGCGCTCGCAAGGAATGTACCGGTGCCGATGACGCCGGATACCGCCGCCGCGTTCGCGCGTGCGATGGCGGCGAAGGGCACGGTCCGCTACGGTCCGGGCGCACTCGAAGTGCCGAGCGCCGCCAGGCGATTTTCGGTACAGGCGCAGATGGACATGGCGATCTTCCCGCGCATCGACGTGCCCTGGCTGTTCGGCATGCACTTCTGCGCCGACGCACATGTATTCAGCGACGAGGAAGCGCGACTTTTCGAGACCATCGGGGTGCGTCTCGCCGAGGCGATGAACAGCACGCTGGCACTGCGCGACCTGCGCGAGAGCGAGGCCAAGCACCGCCAGTTGCTGGAGCTGGCGCAGGAAGGGATCTGGGTGATCGACAAGGACGCGATGACCACCTTCGTCAACCCCGCCATGGCGCAGATGCTCGGGTATAGCGTCGAGGAGATGCAGGAGAGGCACTTGTTTTCCTTTATGGACCAACGCGGCGTGGAACTGGCGCAGGCGAACCTGCGCCGCCGCGAGCAAGGCCTCAGCGAGGAACACGAATTCGAGTTCCTGCGCAAGGACGGATCGCGCCTCTACGCCGCACTGGCGACGGCGCCGATCCTGGACCAGGACGGCGCGTACGCGGGCGCGATTGCCGGGGTGCTCGACATCACCGCACGCAGACGGGCGGAGGAGGCTTTGCGGGAGAGCGAACGGCGCTTTCGAGACGTGGCGGACGCGTCCTCGGACTGGATTTGGGAGACCGACGCGGAGCATCGCTTTACCTACATCTCGGGGCGCATCGAGGCGGTCACCGGGCTGCCGCCGGAGTATTTCCTGGGCAAGACGCGCGTGTCTTGCTTCGGCGAGCAACCTCGAATTTCCCAGGATTGGACGCCGCACCTCACGGATTTGAAGGCGCGTGAGCCTTTTCGGGAATTCACCTACCGGACCGAATTACCCGTGGGCGTGCGGTATTTCAAAGTCAGCGGCAAGCCGCGGTTTGACGAGGCGGGGGTATTTTTGGGTTACCGGGGCATGGGGACGGACATTACCGAGCAGGTACGTGCGCAGGAGGCGCTGCGTATGAGCGAGGCGCGGGTGCGGGAGCAGCAGGCGGAGCTGGCGCGGGTGTCGCGCTTGAACGCCATGGGGGAGATGGCGACGGGTCTGGCGCACGAGTTGAACCAGCCTTTGGCGGCGATTGCGCACTACTGCGACGCGGGGCTGTCGATGGTGGGGGGCAACGGCGACGGGGAGTTGCGGGAGGTGCTGGAGGAGGCGTACGAGCAGGCGCAGCGAGCGGGGGACATTATTCGGGGGATGCGGCAGTTTGTGCGCCGGCAGACGACGCGCAAGGCGCTGGTGGACGTCAACGGGCTGGTGCGGGAGACGCTGCGGTATTTGCGCTCGGAGGGCCGGGACAAGGGGGTGGAGGTGAGTCTGCGCGCGGGGCACGGGGTGGGCAAGGTGCTGCTGGACCGGACGCAGATACAGCAGGTGGTGGTGAATCTGGTGCGCAACGGTTTTGAGGCGCTGGGCAACGGTCACGGGGGCTTGCGGGAGGTGCGTGTGGGGACGCGGGCGCTGGACGGGGAGGAGGTGGAGGTGGAGGTGCGGGACACGGGTCCTGGGGTAGGTGGGGGCATGCGCGGGCGCTTGTTTGAGCCGTTTGCGACGGACAAGGCGGAGGGCATGGGGATGGGGCTGGCGATCAGCCGATCGATCGTGGAGGCCCACGGGGGCCGGTTGTGGGAGGACGCGGAGGCGAGAGGGGGGGCGTGTTTTCGTTTTGCGCTGCCGCGGGTGGGGCCGGCGGATGGGGTCTGAGACGGTGATTTTGGTGGACGACGACGCCGCGGTGCGGCGGTCGTTGAGTTTGTCGCTGCGCAAGCGGGGCTGGGAGGTGGAGGCGTTTGCCTCGGCGGAGGCGTTTTTGCAGGCGTGCGACTGCGCGCGGCCGGCGTGTCTGGTGCTGGACATCCAGATGCCGGGGATGGACGGGCTGGGGCTGCAGCGGGCGCTGGCGGCGCGGGGGTGCGCGATTCCGATCGTGTTTATTACCGGCCACGGGGACGTGCCGATGTCGGTGCGGGCGATGAAGCGGGGGGCGGTGGATTTTCTGGAGAAGCCGGTGCGCCACGCGGTGCTGGTGGCGAGCATCGAGCAGGCGCTGGCGCGGGACCGGGCGGCGCGGCGGCGGCGTTCGCAGGGCGCGGGGGTGCAGGCGCGCTACGCCGGTTTGACGCCGCGGGAGCGGCAGGTGATGGAGTTGCTGGTGTCGGGATCGGCGGACCTGACCAACAAGCACATCGCCCGGGCGCTGGGCATCAGCCACCGCACCGTGGACCAGCACCGCGCCCGCGTCATGGAGAAGATGCAGGCCAAGTCCCACGCCCACCTCGTCGCCCTCGCCAAAGAGTTCGGGCTGATCGAAGAGCGTGCAGTGCGTGGGCCGCGGTATTACTTGGATCGTTAACGTCGTTCGCGAATCCCCGCAATCAGCGGGTTAAAGCCCCCCCACCGACGGCCGATAATGGGTTTAAAGGAGACCGTTCCGAGGTCTCCGGGGGTGCCAATGCATCGACCTGGATAAACGCCGCGCTCTGACCGCACCATGAGTCATATCATCAGCGAGAATCCGACCGCAACGCCGGTCCGGCTCTGCCCGGGTTCGGTGCGCGCAAAGCTGAATCGTTGGCTCTTCGATCTGCATCACCCCACGGGCCGCAACGTCAACCTGTGCGTCATCTTCGTCGTCGTCGCCGGTGTCATCATATCCATGCTGACGACCATACCCGAGGTGCGTGCGGAGTGGGGCCGGATCATCTGGTGGACCGAGATCGGCATCACCATCGGCTTTGGCGTCGAATACCTGTTGCGGCTCTACGCTGCCCAGCGGCGCCGCGAGTACGCATTCGGTTTCTTCGGCCTGGTCGATCTCTTCACCGTGCTGCCGCTGCTGTTCACCGGGGATCCGGCGCTGGCCCTGCGGCTGCTCCGAATCCTGCGGCTGTTGAAACTGGCGCGCTACCTGGGAACCTTGTGGCTGTTCCTCGCCTCCCTGCGCGACGTCGTTGAAATCATCGTCGTCGCGGTATCGGCCATCGGCCTGGTGGTGCTGATGGCGGGAAACGTCATCTATATCCTCGAGCCGCAGACCGTGGGCAACGCCTTCGGGGGCGTGTGGTGGAGTCTGGTCACCATGACCACCGTCGGCTACGGCGATATCGTGCCGCAGACGATACCCGGCCAGTTGCTGGCCGCCCTGCTGATGATCATGGGGATCGGGTTGTTCGCCATGATCACCGCCATCGTCTCGTTCAAACTCGTGAGCACCATGAAGTCCCCCGAGCGCTGCGTACGCTGCGACCGACGCATCGAGTCCGCTTACTCCTTTTGTCCTTATTGCGGGGTGCCGCAACGGACACCGTCCGGCGACGGTGAATAGGCCGCGTGGCTATCGTGGTACGCACGAACCGGACCTCGTCCGATTATCGCGCCCGATCCTTGACGATGCTGCGGCGGCGGGTTGGTCGTCCGTGGGTCGCTACGGGCAGCGCGCCGATCTTCAAAGGCTGTAGAGCGTCATCGTGCCGGCGCCGTAGCCGCCGATGGTGATCTCTATATCGGTATGTTGCGCGTCCCCGTTGCGGAGGGTTTCGACTTCGGCGGGAAAATCCGCGGGTGTCGCGTGCATATCCGCGAAGCGAATGTGGGGAACCTTGCCCTGATTGAAGAACGCGACCATGACGTTGAAGACCTCCTGCAGATTTTCCAGGATTTCGCTCGACAACTGCCCGGTCTTGATTTCACTCGCCGCCACGTCGCTCGGGATCATGGTGAGCGCCGCACCGGCGTAGGCGGCGAACGAGGCGTCGACCAGACACACGGCGCCGACGCCGCCTTGCTGGTCGATGTAGGTCGCGGCGACGGACGGCGAAGACACGGCCTGGCCCTGCGCCGCGGTCACCGGTTTGTTCAAGAGTGTGCCCAGAACCTTGGGTACGTCATCCGGCTTCGGCAATGAATAGACAGACATGGATTGCCTCCAGGTCAAACGCTCGCCGGCGTTGCGCCTCGGTGAACCGCCGCGAACCCCACGCCTCAGTCCCCGATCACCGGAGAAAGGGTTTTTTCCACGGTCTCCGGCGTGAACGGTTTGGTAATGAAGAAGCTTGCGCCGGCCTCGCTCGCCATGGCGCGCATTTCGTCGGAGGCTTCCGTGGTGACGAAGCCGAACTTGACCGAGGTTCCCTGTTCCCGCAGGTTCTGCAGTAACTGCATGCCGGTCATCTCCGGCATGTTCCAGTCGGAAATGACGAGGTCGGGCTGTTCCTTCGCCACCACCCCGATCGCCTCCGCACCGTTGGTCGCCTCCAAGGTGTCGTGGCCGCTGAAACCCGCCATGCGCAGGGTACGTTTTACCAGCAGGCGCATCGCCTTGCTGTCGTCTACGATCAGTATTTTCATAACGCTTTCAACCTTTCGACAATATCGTTGTGACTACGCTTTACTGGATTATCGGTATTCGGCGACGAAACTTTACCGCGTGACACGGGCTCCGGGCCGATCGCCCGAAAATAGAGGGTCTTGTCGTCCACGATTTTTTCGAACCTGTCCGGCATCCGGATATTGGTTTCCGCGACGCCGAGAAACAGGAACCCACCGGGGCGCAGGGCCCGATACATCTCCTCCAGCACCTGCGCCCGAATCGGCGCCGAAAAATAGATGAGGACGTTGCGCAGCAGCAGGATGTCCATCTGCGGCAGCGGCGGTAGAGGTTCAATAAGATTGATGACGTGGAACTCGACCATGGCGGCGATCTCCGGATTGATGCGCCAGCCCTTGCCGTATCCATGAAAGTGCCGTTCTCGGCGATCGGCCGTGATCCCGCGGCTCAACTGAAAGTTGCTGTACAATCCAAGGCGCGCCTGCTCGATCACCGCCGGCGAGATATCGCTGGCATGTATGCGTACGCGCGCCGGTCCGGCTTTCGAGGACTGCTCGGCGACGAGCATCGCCACGCTGTACGCCTCCTGTCCGCCCGCGCACCCCGCGCACCAGATGTTGAGGGGCTGCCCCCGTGCGGCGCACATCAATTCCGGGAGTACGCGCGATGCCAGCACTTCAAACGGATGCGTATCGCGAAAGAACGACGTTTCGTTCGTCGTCAGCACCTCGATTACCCGATCGCCGAGCGCGTCCTGTGCCTGCGTCTGCAGCCGGTGCGCCAGATCCTCGATGGATTCCAGGCCCTGGCTGCGACAGACGGCGCGCAGCCGCTGTTCCACCAGATATTCCTTGGTGCCGAGCGAGATCCCCGATCGAGACTCGACGTATTCACAGAGATAGCGGAATTCGGCGGCACGCATCGCGTTCACACGCTAACGATGGTGAGTCCAAAGTTCCGCTTCGGGATTGAGGTCTGATGCGGTCATGCTACTTCAACGTGTAGGCGTCGTCGGCTGCAAGGTAAATAGGTATAAACACGCAGTCCTCGATAAGATCTCTGAATGCCTCGTCGGCCGGTCCGCGACACCCGCTCACTGCGCAACGCGTCGGGACGCCCGCGCTCGATTGGGATCGACTGCAGACCGCGCTCCGGCCCTCGCCAGGATTTCCGCGATCAAGCCGTCGATGGGGAGGACATCGTTTGCGATTCCGACCTTTGCGACCGCACCGGGCATGCCCCACACGACGCTGGTCGCCTGATCCTGCACCAGGACTTCGCCGCCGGCGTCGCGGACTGCGCGGCTGCCTCTGAGGCCGTCTTCCCCCATCCCCGTCAAGATCACGGCCAACACGCGTTGCCCGTAAAGCCCGGCCGCGGAAACGAACAAGGGATCCACCGACGGCCGACAGAAGTTCTCCGGAGGGTTCTGGTTGAGACGCGTGACGATGCGTTCGCCCTCGCCGGCAAGCGTCATATGGTAATCACCGGGTGCAAGCAGCGCCCGGCCTGCCTCGACAGTGTCGCCGTCCTTGCCCTCCGCCACGGGTAGCGCGCAGCTGTGTGTCAGACGCTCCGCGAACAGTCGCGTGAACATCGGGGCCATGTGTTGCACCATGAGTATCGGTATGGGGAAACTCTCCGGAATGGCCGTAAACAAGGTACCGAGCGCCTGAGGACCGCCCGTCGAGGCGCCGATCACCAGCACCTCCGGCACGATCGAGGATCCGCGCACAGGAGGTTTCGGCGTGCGAACTTCGGTGGGTTGCGTCGAGCCGGCGGTCGACGGCATTACCTGCGTCGATCTGTGGTCGACCAGGGCCTTTATCTTCGGCAGCAGCAGCGAGCGTATGGTTTCCCGTGCCTCCGCCATCCCGGATGTCGGTTTGGCGACGTAGTCGCTGGCGCCCCTCGCAAGGGCCTGCAGCGTTTGTGAAGCGCCACGGTGGGTGAACGTGCTGAACATGATGACAACGACGTTCGGGTGCCGTTCGTGGATCACGGCCATGGTATCCAGGCCGTCCATGACAGGCATTTCTATGTCCAGAATTACTACGTCCGGATGCAACTCCGGGATCCTGCCGAGCGCTTCCCTGCCGTCGTGGGCGGCGCCGACGACGTGAATGTCGCGATCCTGGGCCAGCAGCATGGTCATGATCCGCACTACGGTCTTGTCGTCGTCGACGAGTAACACTTTGGTGCGTGGCATGTGCGTTGAGGCCTTGTCGGCGGAGCTTACGCAGCGTCCGTATGTGCCAATTGCTTGGACAGATCCCGGTCCTCCTGCAGATGGGCCAGGAACTCATGTTTGATGGTGTTGACCAGCTCCAGGTCGATCGACATTTCTCCGGCTCGGCATTTGTCCTGCATGTCGGCGCATTGCTGGGCGAGACGTCTGTGCCTGGCGAGCGCGGTCCCTTGGTCGAGGCCCGTGTATTCCTGTACCAAGTCCTCGGCGTGATCGAGGTGCGATTGGATCTGATCCACGATGGTTCCGAGGATGACGGCCAGACGGGTTTTTGCCTGACCGACCCCCGTCGCCTGGTACAACTGATTAGTGAGGCCCGCGATCGCCTTATGCTGTCGGTCCAGCGAATCGACCTCGACGAGCCACTCGTCGCTCCAATCGATACACGCCTGGAATCCCTCGTGGCGCTTGAAGTGTTTGATCAACTCCTTCAGCTCCGAAGTCATGAGCGAAAGGTGGGTGGCCGCCGACCCGATCTCGCGGCCCGCTTCAACCGGTATGCGGGCGTCGTCCGCCAGACCTGAGAGATTCGCCGGTATATTCGTGCTGCTCTGAGCCGCTTCCGCGACGTCTCGCGATATCGCTTGCGTTACCGCCATCTGCTGTTCCAAAGCGCTGGTGATGCCGGTCTGTATATCGTTGATCTCGCTCACGACGTTGTGGATGGCACCGATTGCATCCACTGTTTTTTTGGTGTCGTTCTGCACGCCGGCAATTTTTTCGCCGATGTTTTCGGTGGCGCTCGCGGTCTGTTTCGCCAGTTCTTTCACTTCGTTGGCCACTACCGCGAATCCCTTGCCTGCGTCACCCGCGCGCGCCGCCTCGATGGTGGCGTTCAGCGCGAGCAGGTTGGTCTGCTCCGCAATTGCCGTGATCAGTTTTACCACGTCGCCGATCTCGCTGCTTCTCTGACCGAGTCGATCGATGGTCTCGTTGGTATCCGTGGCGGTCTGCATTGCGGCTACGGCGACGGTGAGCGCCTGCCCGGCGTTCGCGGATAACTCGGCGAAGCTGGCGGTGAGTTGTTCCGTGGCGCCGGACACCGATTGCAGTCGCTCGCTCAAGTCCACGGTGGACGTCGACACGACGTTGACGCGTTCGAACACGGTGTCCGCGGTGCCCGACATTTGCTCGCTGATGCGCATGAGTTGATCGGACGACTTGGCGACTGCACCGGCGCTTTCGTCGATGGCGGCCAAACGGTGACGGATTCCGGCGATCAGTCTGTTGATCCCGTCTCCTAGCTGGCCGACGATATCGTCGCCCCTGTACGGCGCCTCTTTGGTGAGATCACCGTCGCCGGCGGAGCGCACCACTTCCAGGATCCCCGCCACCTTGCCGCGAAATTCGTCGTGCTGACGCCGCTCCTGCTCGCGCCGTGCGCGAGCCGTTTTCTCGTTCTCGATCTTGAACGTGATGCGCTCACAGAGCAGCACCGCACCGTTGAAGGCGCCTTCCTCATCGCAGATGGAGGAACCCGTGAACTGCACGGTTTCGGACCCGTATTCCGCCGACACCATCACGGGCGCGCCGCTCGAAGCCTGCAGCGTTCCCAACCGGGACGCGAGATCTGCGTGCAGGCGCTCAATGGGTTGGTCTTCGAGGGCGTCCAGCGGGTTGCCGGCGCGCCGAGCGAGATCCGCAAACATCTTCCGGGCGGGGTTATTAGCGTAGCGCACCACGAGATCTCGATCGATGTAGATCAGGTTCGTCGACACGTTCTCCAATATCGCCTTGAACAAACGCGAATCCTCTATGAACGCTGCAACCCGGTTCCACTCCACGCTGTCGCTGTGCACGGCGTCGCGCAGAATAGTCGCGACCCTGCGTACCGCAACGGCCAATTTCGTCGTCTCATCCGGAAATTCGCCTTCCGGTTCGAAGCCCAGGTCGCCGTCGGCGATCGCCCGCAGGGTGTCGGTCAGTACCTTCAGATTGCTGGAATGACGGCGTACCACGAACACCGCGAGCAAACCGACCAAAACAAACAGCGATCCGATGATAAGGGTATGTGTAAGTGGATCCTCTTTGCTGACGAAGAGATAGCCGGCGAACGCCGCGCAGTAGGTCAGCCCCAGGACCACGAGGATCTCCTTGTTCAAACTCGCGCGCACGATCATTGCAGCGATGTCTCGGGCAATGTCGATTTCTGCGCGGTCTGAACGCCGGCGGTGAAGCTCGCCGGCTTATCGAGTTCCACGGTCTTTTCCACGTCCAGCATCAGCAGCAGCCGCTCTTCCAACTTGTATGTCCCTTGTATGAGCTCGCGGGCGACCCCCGACAGGTGTTCCGGCGCCGGTTCGTAGAGGTCCTTCGTGACTTCGATCACGTCTCCTATCTCATCCACGAGCAGACTGACGGTGGCATCGCCGATGCGGGTCACGACGTTCATCGGTGGCCTGTCGTCTTCGCGTCGAGGCAGCTCCAGGCGCGTGCGCAGGTCTATCACGGTGACAATTTCGCCCCGCAGATTCATCAACCCGGTCACCGCGGCGGGCGCCAGCGGCACGCGGGTGATTTCCTGGAACCGCAGCACCTCGCGGACTTGGTTGGTCTCCACGCCCAAAAGCAGGTCATCGACGAGAAAGGTGCATACCTGTCGCGTGTCCATCCCGTGTCAGCCCCCGGCGCTTGCCGCCCGCTTGCGCTGCCTGGGGGCGGCGAACTCCCGTTGCAGCGATGTTGCGTCGAACACCTCGGTGACCTGACCTTGGGTGACGATCGTTCCCAGCGTACCTTTGCGGGTCGGCGGACCCTGCATGTTTTTTGAGTGTTCCAGGATGTCAAGAATGCGGTCCACAACCAGTCCGATCGGATTTCCGTCTATCGAATAGACGATCGCGTGAACGATCTCGTCGGCGGTATCGGGACCGTCGCTGGTCATGGGCCGCGGTTTGCGTCGCCGCTCCTGCAGCAGATCCGTTAGATTGACCAAGGGCAGGACCTTGCCGCGATATTGCACCACCGTGCGCGTGCCGGCCTGCTCCAGTGTCGCCCTTTTGAACTCTTCGAGTCTGACCACGGATTCTACCGGAATGGCGATGCGCCCCCCGTCCTTGCCGCTGGTGATGATCAGCGGTTGACGCTCGTCGTCCTCCCCGAGCACCGCCGACGTCGCGTTGACGTCCAGGAACCGTTCCTGATGTTCCGATAGCAGTCTGGCGCGTTGCGCCAGACCCAGGACGTCGAGTATCAAGGCCACCTTGCCGTTACCCGTGATCGTCGCTCCCGCGTAGACCGGAATAGCTTTGAGAACGTTCGACAACGGCTTCACCACGATCTCGGTAGAGTCTTCCACGGTGTCGACGATGAGCCCGAATTTTTTCTGGTCCGCCTGCAGTACAACGATGTTCATGGCGTCCGCTTGTCGCCCGGCGTCGTCAAGTTCCAGTTCGGCGTTTAGATAGACCAGCGGCAACAGCTTGCCGCGAAGGCGAAATACCGGTACCCCTTGAATCGTCTCGATACCCTTTTCCGAGTTGCCCGGATGAAGTCGAATCAGCTCGAGAATGCTGCCTTGTGGAATGGCGAACCGCTCGTCGGCACTGCATACCAGCAGGGCGGGGACGATGGCCAAGGTCAATGGCAGCTGAATGCGGAACGTGGACCCGCGGCCGCGGACGCTGTCGAGTTCGATGAAACCGCCAATTTTCTCCAGGTTGGCGCGGACCACGTCCATGCCGACACCGCGACCAGAGATGTTCGTGACTTTCTTCGACGTCGTCATCCCCGGGGCGAATATGAGCCTGGCGAGGTCGCCCTCGTGCATCTGGGACGCCTGGGCCGAGGTAATCAAGCTCATGCCGGTGGCTTTTTTTCGCACCGCATCGAGATCGATGCCGGCGCCGTCGTCCGAGATCTCGATGATTACCTGGCCGCCGGCGTGATAGGCGTTGAGCAGGATACGGCCCTCGGCGGGTTTGCCATTGGCGAGGCGCGTATCCGGAGGTTCGATGCCGTGGTCGACGGCGTTTCGAATCAGGTGCGTCAGCGGATCCTTCATGGCCTCGATGAGACTTTTATCGAGCTCGGTGTCCTTGCCCTCCATCTCCACCCGCACCTGTTTGCCGCACGTTCTGGACAGATCGCGCACCACGCGGGGGAACTTGTTCCAGATGTTGCTGATCGGCTGCATGCGCGTCTTCATGACGTCCTGCTGAAGTTCGCTGGTGATCAGGTTCAGCCTCTGACAGGCGTTGGCGAACACCGGGTCCTGTCGGGCGAGGGAGTACGCCAGGATCTGATTACGCGCCAGAACCAGCTCGCCCACGAGGTTCATGAGGTTGTCCAGGACGTCCACGTCGACGCGGATGGCGCTTTCGGCGACCGATAACGATCCCCGGCCCGCCGATTTGTCGTCGCTTGCCGCACTTTCGCTGTCGGAGCGTTTTTCCGCAGGCGATTCCGGCGCGTTTCCCTTCGACCGTGCGCCATCCTGGCGCGGATTTTGGACGGCGGCCGCTTCCGCGCCTTCGGATCCTTCCTTGGCGGAATCCGTTTCCGGTCCGGCGTCCGCATCGCCGCCGGTCGCCGTCGCTTCCTGATCCTTCAGCCGAGTCAGCGTCTCCACCAGAGCCGCGTAAGCTTCTTCGCCGTCGCTGTTGCTGGCTTCGATCTTCGACAGCATCTCGCGTACGGCGTCCACCATGTTCAGCAACGCGGTGGCGATCTCCGGGGTCAACGCGAGTTCGCCGTCTCGCAGTCGGCTGAGCAGGTTTTCGCCTACATGGCTGACCTTCTCCAGCCTGGAGAAGCCGAAAAACCCGCACGTACCTTTGATGGTGTGGATGGTGCGAAATATGTTTGCGAGCAATTCCTGATTGCCGGGTTCGGCCTCCAGGGCAACGAGATCGTTGTCCATTTGATCCAGTCCCTCCGCACTCTCGACAAGGAATTCCAGGATCACTTCCTCCATGCCTTCGAGGGAGTTTTCTTCGCTCGTCATGCGTCAAACACCCCACGCGATGGGAGCATGGCGAGACGCGGCGGGAATTCGAACCCGCCTCGCAATAGCGGAATCGGTAACGCGTGTACGTATAACAATATACTTCCCTTGTTTTGATGCCCCGTTGGATTCGGCGAAAACGGTCGTTACCGGATTTATCGTCCACCGCACGGAAAAATTTAGCGAAACGGCGATCAATTGTTGTCGTATCTGCTACGCTCAATACATGGCCCAGGCGCAGAAACACGATCGAGAACGAGGAAACGGCTGCATGTCCGGATCGAACGACGTCGAGCAATTGGTTGCGAAATTAAAAGAAGTTCCGCCGCTGTCCGAAATGCAGGCCATGCTGCAGGCCGTCAGCGACGACGATGTCGATTTCAAGGAACTTGCCAGGATCATCGAATCGAGCCCGCAGATCGCGGCGCGCATCATCAAGGTTGCGAATTCCGCCTATTACGGTACCGCGTCGGCGGTGAATTCCGTAGAGGATGCAATCATCCGCGTGCTCGGTCTCGACGTGGTGCGGAGCCTGGTCATCGGCCTTGCCGCCAGTTCCACCTTTCGCGCGGAAAAATGCCCGGGCTTCGATGCACAAAGGTATTGGGGCAGCGCGCTGCTGACGGCCAACCTCGGTCGCAAGATCGCGCGCATTGCCGATTGCGCCCAGGCCCCGGATCCGGAGAACGTGTATATGTGCGGGCTTCTGCACAATATCGGCTTGATCGCGCTCGCCCACGTGGCGCCGTCGCAGATGGCGGAGGTATTCGCCGCCGCGGCGCAGGAGCCGGAGCGGCCGCTACACGATATCGAAACCCGGATCCTGCGCATCGATCATCGGCACGCCGGCGCCTTGTTGACTGCGCAGTGGGGCATGCCGGAACAGCTCCAGACCGTCGTCGAGCATTATCACATCGCGGACTACGAGGGTCCAAAATGGGCTACCTGCCGTCTGGTGAGAAACTGCTCCGACTGGGCCCGACAGTGCCTCGCGGGCACGGCCCAACCCGGTATGGGACCGCTGGACGACAGGCTCGGTGTCGACATAGCCGATCTCAACGCGGTTATCGATGCCGCGCACCAGGAGGCGAAATCGATCCTCGATCTGGCCGGGATGTTTCACTGATATTCCCCTGATTCACAGGGGCGCCGCCGCGAACCACGCGCAGCCCGGATCACATCGCGCCTTGCTCCCGCCCCGAATAGGTTGTCTGCGCAGGTGTCGTCGTCGATGCGGCGTATGGATCAGTTCTCTACCGCGGCGCATTGCAGCAGAGTATGTCCGGGCTTACCCGGATCGGACGTCGATGCTTCTGCATCCTCCGGCCCATATGTGAAACGCGCGACCACTTTCTGCAGACGCACCGCCATGTTCTCCAGCTCGGTCGCGGTTTGCTCGGCCTGCTGCATGGCCGTTAACGTGTCTCCGGCGGATTCGCTGACGCTCGCAACGTTGCGCGCGATGTCCGCGCTGCCCGTTGCGGCTTCGGCGACGGCCCGGGCGATATCCCGTGCCATCCGGGTCTGCTGGTCCATGCCGCCGCTTACGCCGGCCTGGATCTCATTGACCCGGTCTATGGTATCGGCAATCTTTTCGATGGCCGTTACCGTGTTTTCAGTGTCCTGTTGAATGGTCTCGATCTTCTTGCCGATGTCGTCCGTTGCCCGACCGGTCTCCGCCGCCAGTTCCTTGACTTCATTCGCCACCACGGCAAATCCCTTTCCGGCCTCGCCCGCGCGAGCGGCCTCGATGGTGGCGTTGAGTGCCAGAAGGTTGGTCTGCTCGGCGATTGAAGTGATGACCTTGGTGATGTTTCCAATCTCGGCGCTGCTGGCTCCCAGTCTGGCGACGCTTGCGTTGGTTTCCTTGGCGATGCCTGCCGCAGAATTCGCGACCTCCGTGACGCTCGAAATGCTCTCGGCAATATCGCGGATGCTCGCGTTCATTTCTTCCGCGGCGGCGGCGACGGCCTCAACGTTTCCGCTCACCTGCTGAGCGGCCGCGGCGGCGGTCGCGGCCTTGGTGGAATTGATCTGTACGTTGCCGCTGATTTGTGCGCGGATCGCGGTCAATTCTTTCGAACAACCGGACAAGGCCATAGCGTTGTCGGCGAGGATCTCGACGTCCTCGCGCAGGATCCGGAGGAATTGTGCCAGTCCTTCGCCCATACGGCCGATTGCGTCCGTCCCCTTCACCGTCACCGAACGGGTCAGGTCGCCCCTTTCCGCCGCTTTCACCACCCCCAGCAGCGAGTCGACCTTCGCCCGCAGAGCTTGGGCCTGGCGGTGTTCCCGGTCTGCCGCCTCCTGGGCCTCGCGACGATGACGTTGTTCGGCCTGACGGCGCGCTTCCTCTTGTTGATGTTTTTCCACAATTGCCTTCTCGCGCTCCTCCAGGACCTGCGTTTGTTTCTTCTGCAAGCGCTGGTTCTCGATTCCGTTCTGGCGAAACATTTCGATCATTCGCGCCATCTCGACGAGCTCATCGCTGCCGGGCACCTGCACCGGCGATTCCCAGTCTCCTTTCGTCAGTCTGCGCGTGTGCTGAATGATCCGCGTCAAGCGACCCAGTAGATTTCGTCCGACGTAGAACCAGCCCAGCAGCACCGCCACGGTTACGCTGAGAAAAGCCAACATCAACAACAATTGTTTGCCCTGTCTGATCCGTGCTTCCGCACGCGAAGCACTCTCATCGGCCAGGGTCTTGGTCTCGGCTACGTAGTCATGCACCAGGGTGTTGAATTCCTCCGCGAGCTTGATGTGCATTTCCAGCGACTCCCGGTGTGCGTTGCGCATCGCGAGTTCCGCGATGCGCAGTTGAAACACGTTGTCATCGCGGGTTCCATGATTGATGAACTTGAGCGTCTGCTCATAGGCCAGCCGCCCGGGCTCCGTAGTGGTGAGTACGTCCTCCGCCAGCTTGATCGTCCCCAGGGTGGTGGAGAAGCGCTGCCTCAGGCGCTCTATCTCGTCGACGTCGTTGGCAGCCGCGGCCTCGAGGAGCACGCTCAAATGCAGGTTGACGCTGGCCTGGGTCTCCCAAAGCGCCATCAACACGCTGGATTCCGAGTCGCGTGCATGGCTGTCGGCAATGGACCCCCCGGCCATTACCGCGTCGGAAATCGCGATGTTCAGGTACTGATAGAGGGTGCGATGGTCTGTGCGTAGTTCGGATACGTGCGTCCGGAGTACGGCTTCGGCATCGAGACGTTTTTGAACGTGGTGGTCCAGTGTCGCGATCAGCGCCGGGATCTGCTGCGCGCTGATTCGTTTCAGTCGTACTACGAACGGCGGAAGCGCACGATCGTCGATTTCGCTGAATTGGTCGATAATCTGAGCGATATGCCTATCGAGAGCGTTACCACTATGGCGCAGATCTCCCAGTCTCGCTTGTCGCTCTTCGTCGCTCGAAGAGGCATCGAGTGTCCGCATCGCGCTTTGGAACGCGGCGCTCTGTATCGCCAAATCCAGCGCCAGGGCCATGGCCGGTATGTTGTCCCGGGTAATGCGGTTGATACTGTCGCTCGTCTGGCGATAGGAATCCAGACCAACCGTCGTGGCGATCACCGTGGTGCCGGAAATCGCCAGAAACGCGCCGAACAGTCTCGCGCGAATTCCGAATCGAGTATGTATACGGGCGTTGGATTTCTGCGGCATTGAATCAATCTGCGATGGAGTTGTCTCTGGTGCCCACGAGTCACGTTTGACCCATCGATAATGTCGGCAGCTATGCGTCCGCGCTTTAGGGCGTGAGACAGACCGCAGCGCCGAGCAAAAAACAGGTGGATGGATCGTCCGAGCTCAAGTTTCTCAATCGCCAGCCGAATAAGATGCATGTACGAGAAGTGACTTCAAGAAACGCGCTGCAGAGACGAAGCCATGACCAAGAAATTGAACAATTGCTGGGAAATCAAACAATGTGGTCGCGAAGTCGGTGGCCCGAAATCGGAAGAGCTCGGCGAATGTGTCGCCGCGACCGAAGGTCTCGGCCACAGTTGCTGGGCCATCGCCGGCACCCTCTGCGGGGGTGTGGTACAGGGGAGCGTAGCGCAGAAGGAGCGCAATTGCGTCGCCTGCGAAGTCTACAAGCTGTATCACCGCATGCTCGGGTCGGCGGGCAAGGAAGTCCCGGAGTTGTATCCGGAGGAGGAAAAGAGATACTCGGAGATGCTGCTGGCCCGCATGAAGAAATCACGCTGACGGCAACGCGCCGAATTCGACCGTAACGACCCGGCGGGACCCCAGCAGTAGCCTAAGGACGATCCCGCTTCCGCGCTAACCGCCGAGCAGCGCCTGCATTTTCGTGATCTGGTCCTTGCATTTATCCGCGAGTTCCAGCGTCGATTCGATGGTCAGCTCACCCAGGCCCAGGCTGGCGATAAACGGCAACTCGTGCAGCGGGGGCACGTCCGGATTGCGGTCCCGCTGCAAGCGGTTGAGCATCTTTGCGAACAACACCAGGCCGCAGTAGTCGGGATCGTCTTTGGATACGCGAAACCAATCCTCGGACTCGATGGGCACTACGGCGATGTTCTCGGGAAGCCCCCAGGAGCGCAGCATCATGCTGCCCACGTCGGCGTGCAGCTTGTCGATGACGCGCTCCAGCTCGTCGGCGGAGTTCGCGATCTCGGTATAGTTTTCCGCGTGGGTGATGATGGCGATGGCGCCGACGTCGTTTAGGAGCCCGGCGAGCAGCGCGGTCTCCGGGTCGAACTGCCGCGTCTTTCCGGCGATGACGAAGCAGGTCGCCGCGATCTCGCCGCTGTGCTTCCAGAGCCGTTCCATGCGTTGCTGCAGAAACTTGGATTGGGTGCTGAACAGCTCGCGCATAGCGAAGCTCGTTACCAACTGCAGCGTGGTCGTGGCGCCCAGCCGGACCACCGCATTCGACGTCGTGTTCACCGGCGAATTGCCGCGGTACGCCGCGCTGTTGGCGACCTTGATCAGTTTCGCGGTGATGGCCGGATCCGACTCGATGATGAGGGCAACGGACCAGAGGTCGGACCGTTTGTTCTCCATCGCCTTGCGCACCTTGAGGGCGATATCCGGCAGACTCGGCAGCTTGAGATTGTCGTTGATGCAGCCCTGATAGAGTTCGTGAAACAGCAGACTATCGCGCAGTTCGGCGCCTTCGTCGACTTCCTGTACCTCGTATCCCGGGCCATTTTGCTTACGCAGGTATTTCTCCAGGGTCTCCCGGGCTACGTGCACAACCACCGATGGTGACACCACGGTGACCGTATAGCGGTGCGGCTGCAGATAAGACACGGCGTAGTCCGCGCCGCCGGTCGCGCCTTCGATTTCGTGTTGATTGCCGTTGCCGGCCCGCAAGCACAGACGCCCGTCCAACAGATACAGGGCCGCGGGATCGCTGTGCCCGAGCTTGGCGAGCACCCGGCCCGGCGGCACCTCTTGCATCACCGCGCCGGCGGTGATCTCCCGAATCGCCGCGTCGGACAGGTCCTGAAATTGCCGAAATCTGCGGATCGTCGCGACATCCGGTCGTTTGGCGGAGGCCGCATCCCCGTACGCTTCAGACGACTCTGATAACGACGACGAAGACGACGATGAACTGGTCTGTTGCATGGGGATACACCTCGCTCGCTGATTCGTTCCGTTGTGTTTCGATGATCACGCGTTTACTCATCCGTAAATCCCGATCGAATTCGCGATGACTTGCATAAGTCCGTGCCGCTGTATAATGAGGAGTATCGGTCGCCGGCAACAAAACTTTATACGCGCAGGCACCGAATCGCCGCCTGATTTCCGCTTGGCCGTGGATGACAGGCCGGAACGGAGGCCCAAGTTCCCACGCCGGGTTGCCGCGGTTGGGGAAGCCCGGCCCTGGGATATTCCGGGACACTCCGTGAATACGCCCCTGCAGGTTCGGCGCCAACATCCCGGTCGGTGACGGTGCCGGAATGCCCCGTGCCTCCGCCCTGTATTTCCCCGATCGATTCCATGCACCCGTTCAATAGCGATGCCGACTAAAGTCCGGAATGCCGCGGCCGATACTCTGGTTTGAACAGGGCGCTCCGTACCGGCGAGACGGGATCGGAGTTGCCGATTGCATTAACCAGAATCCATGCATATGAGGTCAGAGAATCATGAGCACGACTCGCAACGTGTATTTGCTAATGTTGGTTTGTGGATTACTTCCCGGCGCCGCCGCCGCCGCCACCATCACCATGCATCCGCTTTCCGCCGAACCGGTCATGGACGGCGAGGGCAAGGACTGGGCCGACGTACCGGTGACGACGGTGGCGCTGAAGCCGAGCCACGAGGGCGTGAGCACCGCGGTCAGCAGCGTCGACATCAAGGGCGGGGTGCACGGCGACTACGTCTATTTCTTCGTCGAATGGAAAGATTCCAGCGAGGACAAGATGCACAAGCCCTGGGTCTGGAACAAAGCGAAAACCAAGTACGGCAAGGGTCCCCAGCGCGAGGACCGCTTCGCCCTGCAGTTCGTCATGGAAGGGGACTACTCGACCAACTGGCTGTCCGGCAATGAATTCAGGGCCGACATGTGGCACTGGAAATCTACCCGTTCCAACCCCCTGGACCTGGTGCACGACAAGACCACGATCATAAGTGCCAAGAAGCTGCTCGAGGCGCGCGAGCTGCCGGCGGAAGGCGGCGGCAAGGTTTATATCTCGCGTCCCAGCGACGCCGGCGACAAGCTGTACAAAACCAAGCGCTACCACAAGTACGAGCAGGACGTAATGCCGAAATACATCCTCGCGAACGAACCGCAGGGCTCGGTTGCCGACGTCAAGGTCAAGGGTGTATGGAACGACGGCAAATGGTGTCTGGAGATCAAGCGTAAGCGCGACACCGGGCACGCCGACGACGTCGTGTTTCCCGCGGCTGGCGGCGCGGTAGTAGGTGGCATCGCCATCTACGATCACTCCGGCGACGACGACCACGTCGTTTCCGACAATCTGGTGTTCCAGTTCTAACCGAGGACATGGCCCATGCCCGACGCCGATCCGAATGCGGGGTCGCCCGCCGGTTCCACCGCGGACACGGTCCCCCGCTCGACCTCGAACGGCCGATCCGCCCGGCGCGAGATGCCGATTGTCGGCTTGATGGGCGCCACCCTGGTGGTGATGCTGCTCATCACCGTCCTGGGCGGTGTCTTCTTGGGCGCAAGGCTCGACAAAAACACGCTGCACAGCAGCGAGAACCTGGAGTTGGTCGAGCAGAGCGAGACCAATGTGAACAGGTTGAACCGACAGGTCCTGCCGATCTCGAAATGGCTGGGTGAACTCGCGGCGGCCGGACGAGAGTACGGCTTTGAGTTCGAACTCATGGTGCTGGACGCTAATCGGGAGGCCGACGCGATGGTGGCGGCCTCCGACCGTCTCCTGCAAGCACAGCAGCAACTTGCGGACTCAGCGTCCAATATCTTGTCCAAGGATTTGCTCGCCGACATGGACGAACACGTCCACGTTATGGCGGATCTTGCCGAGGAGCTAATGGAAACGGACGACCGTAACGAGCGTATGCAACTGGTCGAGGACGGTGGCGACATGCAAACGCAACTGCAGGAGACGATCCAGCAGGCCAAGGACCAGGTGGAGACGGAGAGCGAGCGCGTAGCGCAGCTGGCGGCAAAGAACACCTCGATGGCCCGGCACCACGTGGAGGAACAGAACCATCTGCTGCGCACGGTGCAGCGGGGCGCGAACTGGAGCCTCGCCCTCAACCTGCTGGCGCTGGTGCTGGCAATGGCGATTCTCTATTGGCAGCTCGACCGGCGGCTGAATCGCGTAGTGAAGTACGCCAACCGCGTCGCCGAAGGCGACTTCGACGCGCATATCGACGCTGCTTCCCGGGACAAGATCGGCCGCGTGGTGATCGCCGTGCGCAAGATGGGTGACAACCTCGCGCAGCTCGTGCGGGACGGCAAAGAGCAGACCGAGCTCGCGCGCAGCGCGCAGGCGCGGGCGGAGCAGGAGAACTGGATGAACGAGAGCCTGCGCAGCGTCGCCGAGTCCACACAGGGACAGACGGAGATCGTGCCGCTGCTGTGCAAGGCCTGCGATGTGCTGCACGACAGGCTCGATCTGGCCGCGAGCCTGGTATTTCGCGTGTCGGACTCCGGCGGCGCGCTTCTCACGTCGCGCGGCGAGCGCGCCGAGGAGACTCGGGACGCCTTGCTCAATGCCGCGCATCTGAACGTGGACTCGGAAGACGGCGACGGTCGCTGGGTGGATTCGGATGAGTTGCCGGAGTGCGGACTGCCCGGCACGTGCGAGGCCGTCTACGTAGGTCCGTTGTCGCCGACGCCGGAGCAGCGGATGGCGCTCGTCCTGGTGTTGCCGACGCGGCCCAGCGACGCCCACAGACGGCTGATTCGACATGCGTCTGCACACCTCGGTGTGGCCCTGCGCGCCGCCATTCAGTCCCAGACCCTGGAGCAGAACGCGATCGACCTGCGCCATAAGGTCGATCAGATGCTGTCCGTGGTACGGGCGGCGGAGAAAGGCGATCTGACGCTGGCGGTGACGGTGACGGGCGCGGACGCGATCGGTCAAATGGGCGCCGGGCTCCAGGGACTGCTGCAACAGTTGAGCGCCACCATAGAGACCATCGGGCACAACGCCGAGGCCCTGGCGACTTCGTCGGAACAGTTGACCGGCGTCGGCCAGCAGATCAGCAGCAACGCGGAGGACACGTCCGACCGGGCGACCTCGGTGGCGGCCGCGGCGGAGGAGGTGAGTCGAAGCATCGAAACCGTGGCCGCGGCGGCGGAGGAAATGAACGCAAGCATCAGCCAGGTCGCCGAAAACGCCACCGAGGCGTCGCAGGTGGCCACGAGCGGCGTCAAGATCGCCGCGGCGACCAACGCCACCGTCGCAAAGCTGGGCGAGAGCAGTCGCGAGATCGGCAATGTCATAAAGGTGATCACCAGTATCGCGGAGCAGACCAACCTGCTCGCCCTCAATGCGACCATCGAGGCCGCGCGCGCGGGCGAAGCCGGTAAGGGATTCGCCGTCGTTGCCAACGAAGTCAAGGACCTGGCCAAGGAGACCAGTACGGCCACGGAAAACATCAGCAAGCGCATCGAAGCCATTCAGGGCGATACCAACAGCGCCGTCGAAGCCATCGAAAAGATCAGCGCCATCATCGACAAGATCAACGATATTCAACGAAGCATCTCCACCGGCGTCGAGGAGCAGGCGCAGACGACGGCGGAGATTTCGAGGGTGATGGCCGGCGCCGCATCGGGCAGCGCGGAGATCGCGCAGAGCATAACCAGTGTGAGCCAAGCCGCGCAGGACACCTTGCGTGGCGCACAGCATGCGCAACAGGCGGCCCAGGAGCTGTCGAGGATGGCCACCGAGCTGCAAACCACCGTGGGTCGCTTCAACTACGCCGGGCAGACCGGTGCGCCGTCCGGCAACAAACCCCACACGCTCGCGGCAAAACCCCCGCACAGTCCGCTCCGCAGCGCAACCGCCTAGCCTGCGTTTCTCGGTGCGCCGTGGGCGGAGTCTAGGGGCGGATTGAGACACCGGCGCTCGCCGGCCAACAGACACTCCCCGTTACCTTGGTCACCGCGCCAGTCCTCGACTCTACCCAGGATCCGGGAGGATGGCGCAGAACGGGTGCGGCTGAACCCGGGTTGGAATGCGATGCACAGCCGTAGCGATGGATCGAGTAAAGCCCAAGTTCAGGCGCGCCTGGACCGGCCGGGACCGGGATAGGTATCGCTGCTACGGACTGTATTGTCGAGCACGACGCAACGTACTTGTATTGACGGGACTTTACCGACGGCCACGGCCGTCCGGTGAGCAATGCAGGCTGGTCCTGGTCGCTTACCTCTCGACATGGGCGCACAACGGCGCGCGCCCGGTTTCGGGATGGGCGCGCAGCTGATAAATGAACGCCAGAACTTCGGCGACGGCCTGGTAGAGCTCGATCGGGATCTCGGCATCGAGCTCGACCTGAGCCAGCAGGTCCACCAGGTCGGTGTCCTCGTAGAGCGGGACCCCGGCGTCGCGGGCGATTTCAATAATGCGGTCGGCCAGGGAACCGCGGCCCTTGGCCACCACCCGGGGTGCGGCGTCGCCGCGTTCATACTGGAGCGCCACCGCGTTCCGCATTCTCGTAGATGGCGTGTCCGTCATGCGCGCAGATCCAGAAGCGGCGTTTGAATGGTCTCGGCGTCGTCGTCCGCGAGGCCGTGAACACAGGCGACGGTCTCCGGTGTCAGTCCTGTGCGGCTGAGGCGCCGTTGCAGTTCGTCGAGGCGCGCGTTGACGAGTGCAGCGGTGGTGTCGCGCTCGGTCCGCAGAATCGCCGAAACGCTTCCTTGGGAACACGAGATTCGCGATTGAATCGTGCCCAGCGGCTCCAGATCGAGGGAAAACGTCACGGCAAAGGCGTCTTCGGACGATCCTTTGCCCTGCCGTTGCCGCTTGCCGATGCGGAATCTCACGAGCCGAAGTTCGTCGCCGTCCCGCACCGGCAGCTCCAGGGTCCATGCGGATTTCGCTCCCTCCTGTTCCGACAAGGTGGTCAACTGCAGCAGTTGAATGCGTGCCAGGGCGCCCTCCACCTGTTGCAGCAGCTTGGCCAAGAAATTCTGCAGCACCGCTTCCTGCGGCGCCGCCGCACCGGGGTTCGGCGAGGGATTGGTTGCAGCAGCTTGGGCGGATTGACGGTTTCCCGGATCCCGCGGTCTTGGCTCAGGTATGTTTTGCTGCACTATCTCCGACAACGCTGCACGCAAGCGCAGCAATCCGGCTTTGAAATCCCGCGCCAGAACACCGCCCCGGTAATCCGCCAGCATTTTCAATATGCGCTGCTCCAGGAAATGACCGCTGTTGACGACGGCTTGTTTGACCCCCTGCCCGGATAGCGACTCGTTGACGACGGTAAATCCCTGGGTGATGTTGCGAATCAGCTGTGCAATCGTCCTCGGCAACTGCAAGCGATCGGCCTGATTCGAGATTCGATGAAAACTGGAGAGCAGCTCCAGCATCGAGCCCTGTCGAGGCAGTTGTTTTCGAATGGCTTGTGCCAGGCCGGAGGCTTGAAGCTGTTGGTCCAACATTCTCAGTCGCAGCTCCGGGCCGATCTTGTCCACCACCAGGGTTAGTGTCTGGCCGGCGATCAACGGCAACGTGGTGCGTGCGTTGAGCGTGTGTTGATTGATCTGCAAGGCCACGGTCCCACGCTGCGAGACGCTGAGGACGGTGCCCGTCAAGTGCTGTCCGATCGCGAGTCCGGTAAGCTGCGCGCGATTTGCCGCAACGGTGAGCAGCTGCTGGGTGACGAGGGAGGTCGAGATGGATTCCATGGACTGGAAAGCCGGCGAGCGGGTTTCACGCGACCAGAACCGAACTCGAGGGCGGGGACGATGCTTCGAATCGATGTCCCAGCATCTGTCGCAACCATATCCAGCACTCCGAGTATGGTGTCGCACGCCGCCGGGAAGCTTCATCGTCCGGCGCCGAACGGTACTCGTTTTGAAGGTATTGGCGCACCCAAAACGGCGTCTCATGATAAAAAATGAAGCGCACGAACACGCGCTCGATGTCTCGCTCGGACACGGGTTTTCCGTACCACTGCGAGTACGCGGCCTTGAAGATCTCGAACTCGCTGCAATTCTGGTGCCGTGCAATATTGGCGCACAATCCCGCGTAGGGCCGGTCGGGGAACGACGCATGTATCGCGCATCGCCATATTCTCTGCTTCATGTCTTCTCCAGATTTCTTCTTCATAATCAAGGATCCCGGCGTGTGGACTTCATCCCTTCCTATAAGAATAGTCGGTCACCGGCGACATAACTGAAGCCACCGGAACGTTTTGCGCCCGATGACGGGGTGCGGCCGCTCCCGGTGCAACTCGCCCGTCGTCATATCCGTATACATACCTACTCAAGACAGGCGTTATGCGGCCGTTAATGGTTCTGACCAAAAACGCGCCTAGAAATCATGGGACCAGCCGCGCCACAGACGGAGATTGAGTTCGGGATTCGCCGCCTGCGGGAATTGCCTCCGGTACGGGAAAGCCAACAGCGTCTTCTCAAGATGCTGAACGCGGATCCGGACGCCCGCGACCTCGCACAGGCGATAGAGCAGTGTCCCGAGGTGGCCGCGCGCATTCTGGGTCTGGCGCGATCGGCGTATTTCGCGCAGCGCATCGAGTGCCGTTCGGTCCACGACGCCATCGTTCGCATACTGGGGTTCAGGCTGGTCAGGAACCTGGTCGTGGGCCTGATCATGAGCGGCTCGTTTTCACCCAGACGCTGTCCCGGATTCGACAGCCGGCGGTTCTGGGGCGATGCGGTGGCGACCGCCATGTTTGCGCACGCGCTCACACGGGCCATGCGTGGCAAAACCAAACCCAATCCCGACGACTGCTACGTGAACGGCTTATTGCACAATATCGGCGTGCTGGTTCTCGCCCATCTTTGGCCTGGAGAAATGTCCGAGGCCTTCGCCGCCGCCGGTAAGGAACCGGAAAGATCGCTGACTGACATCGAATTCGAAATGTTGGGGATAGACCATACTGGAGCCGGCGCGCGCCTGGCCTGCCAATGGCATTTGTCGCCCGAGGTGCGCGTCGTTATCGAGAGACATCGAGTGACGGGTTACCGCGGCCCGTTCTGGGAAAGCGCCCTGCTCGTGGGCGTGAGTACCGGCCTGGGTAAGCAGGTGCTCGCCGGTGAGGAGATCGATGCGGACGCCTACGCCTCCCTGGAGGTGCTCAAAGTCTCCCACGAGAGGTTCGAGACCGCCGCCAGGACGGTAACCGCAAGGCTGGACCGACTCGCGGAACTGACGGAAGTGTTCGCATGAACAAGGCCCACATGGTCGACTATTCCTCGGGTGTCGATGCCGCACGCCAGATTCGCACGGAGTATTACGCCCTGGTCGAAGCGCTGTCTTCCATTCGCATGCTTTCCGAAATCGATATGAAGCGCGTGACGGAAGATGAGCTGCTGTTGTACGCAGCGGAAACCCTGGTTCGGAATTTGGATTTCGAATCCTGCAAGATTGTGGTTCTGGAGGAAGGCGGGGTCGTGACCGTAGCCGTGGCCCGGGTCCTGGAGCACGAGGGCAACGAGCCGGAATCGCAATCCGATCCGGATGTCAGCGCGTACATCGACGAGACCAATAGCGGACCGACGTGCGCCGCCGAATTTGAATTGTCGTCCCTGTGCAAAGACTGTTTCAGCGGCAGTCTGTCCGAATTCAAGCAGTGCCCCCATGAGACCAGCGACCCGGTGTGTGTCCCGGTGCGTGTACTTGACGAGGAAGTCGTCGTCATTCACGCCTTCAGCTTTGACCCGGGAGACCTGCAACCGTCGCGAAGGCAGGCCCTGATCGTATTCAGTCGGTTTCTGGGGCAGCTCATGAAGGGGCGTCGCCTGGTTTACGACATGGATTCGCTGGTCGGCGTGAAGACGCGGGAAATCGCTTACACCAATGATCGACTCAAGCGCGAGATCGAAGACCGGAAACGTGTGGAACGCGAGGTGCGTGAGACCAACGAGCGGTTCAAGGATTTCGCCGAGGTGGCGGCCGACTGGTTCTGGGAGACCGGCCCCGACCTCAGTGTTGCGTACTTGTCCGAGAACTATCAGACAGTCACCGGAATCGATCCGCAGACGGTGGTGGGACAGCCCTACGAAACGATCCCCAAGCACACCGACGCGGAAGGATGGAAGCAACACATCGACGACCTTCGGAACCGCCGCATTATCAAGAATTTTCAATTCACACTGGGATGGCCGGATGGAAAGACGCGTATCTTCAGCGTCAACGGCAAGCCGGTGTACGACAAACGCGGCGCATTCCAGGGTTATCGCGGTGCGGGCCAGGACGTCACCGAGGCCCAGCAGCTGGTGCAGGAACTCGCCTATCACGCCACCCACGATCCGTTGACCGGACTGAAAAATCGGAAACAGTTCGAGACGCATCTGGAGCAACTCATAGACGGCGCCAAAGACCAGAAGTTGGAACACTATCTATGCTATCTGGATCTCGATCAGTTCAAAGTCATTAACGACACCTGCGGTCACATAGCCGGGGACGAGTTGCTGCGGCAGCTTGCCGAGATCCTGCCGAAAAAAGTCCGCAAGCGAGACATCTTCGCCAGGCTCGGGGGGGACGAATTCGGCCTGTTGATTACGGACTGCACGGCCAAAGACGCGATGCGTATCGCCGATTCGCTCTACCGCGCGATTCAGGATTTTCGCTTTTCCTGGAAATCGGCGGTATTCAGTCTCGGCGTCAGCATCGGCGTGGTTCCCGTCAATCAACACACCAAGAGTGTGGCCAGCGCGCTCAGCGCGGCCGACACCGCATGCTACGTCGCCAAGAGCGAAGGACGTAATCGCATTCATATCAATGATGAACACGGGACACAGCTCGAGCGATGGAAACGCGAGATGCAATGGGTGTCCAAGATTACCCGTGCGTTGGAGGAAAACCGATTCGAACTTGTGTTTCACCCGATCGTCAGCGTCTTACCCGAAAACCGCGATGAGATGCGCTACGAGCTCTTGGTGAGGATGAGGGACGAGTCCGGGAATCAGATCATGCCCGGGCAATTCCTGCCCGCCGCGGAGCGTTTTTCCATGTCGACGCGAATCGATCGCTGGGTGGTCGACGCCGCGCTCAGCTGGCTGCTGGACCATCCGGATCACCTGGAGCGCCTCAAGTCGTGTTCCATAAATTTATCGGGACATTCCGTGGGCGATCGCGAATTCCACCGGTACCTCAACCGCCAGTTCGAGAATAAGCGGGTCCCGGCGAGCAAGATATGCTTCGAGATCACCGAAACCGCGGTGGTCGCCGACTTGCCCAAGACCATTAAATTCATGCAGGCCTTTCAGGCGCGCGGATGTCGTTTCGCCTTGGACGACTTCGGCAGCGGTCTGTCGTCATTCGCCTATCTCAAGAACCTGCCGGTCGATTACGTCAAGATCGACGGCCTGTTCATCAAGGACATCACCGAAGATCCGGTTGAGTTCGCCATGGTACGCTCGATCAACGAGATCAGTCATTTGATGGGCAAACGCACCATCGCCGAATACGTGGAGAGTGACCAGGCGTTGGAAATGTTGCGCCGGATAGGCGTCGATTACGCCCAAGGTCACGGCATCAGTCGGCCGCTTCCCCTGGACGAAAGCGAATTCGAAGGTTTCCGGCAGCGATATCGGCGGAAATAACCGAACGATGACGCGACTCTCCAAAAGAGGTTGCGATATCCGACCGCAAACACGGTCGCGGGTGGCGTTGCGCCGTGTATTCGATGAATACGCCGATCCTCACAGCCCTTCGTTGCGTTTGCCGTAAAAGCATCATCGCAAGTGTCCCGGGGGACAAGGAGCCGGCGACGCGGTGAACGGCAGGGCGATTTTCCCTGGCATGATCTATGCTCTCTTTAATCAAAGCCTTGCCGCGGAAATGCGGTTTCTGTCGCCAACGGAAGCGTCTCCACGATCGTCCGACACGGTTGTTTCGGGGGCACACGCGACCGCTTGTAGGCCAGCGGCCTCGTTTTTCGGCGACGCGTGTGGCGCACCACCAGGAACGGGAGCAAAACGTGGACGAACCATTGGCCTACAGGTAACAACCAATGACTATTTCGACAAACGACAGCGCGGCTCGAAGAATTAAAGTCCGCTACGTGATCGCCCTCAGTCTGGTGGCGGCATTGGTGATTGCAGGACAGGTGTTGGTCCAGTTCTCACTGGTACGGCAGGAGAACGACGCGCACATCATCAACATCGCCGGGCGCCAGCGCATGCTGTCGCAGAAGATCAAGGCGCACGTACTTACGGCGGAACGTGAAACTGACATCGAGCGGTTTCGCGCACGTATCACAGCCCTGAAGGACGATCTTGCCCTGTGGCAGCATTCCCATAGAGGCTTGCAATACGGCAACGCGATGCTGGGACTGCCGGGACAGAACAGCGTGGAGATCAAACGATTGTTCGCGAAACTCAAGCCACATTTCGCCGCCATCAGTTCGGCTGCGGGCGAAGTCGTTGCCAAGGGACACGCGGAGAGCGTTGACTACATCGATCTGGGCCCGGAGATACACACGCTGCTTCGTCACGAAGGCAGCTTTCTAAACAACATGGATCGGGTCGTTCATGTCTACGAGAAGGAGGCTGCAGCACGTGTGACCAAGCTGCAAAGAACGGAAATATTGCTGATGTTGAGTGCGCTCTTCGTTTTGATGTTGGAAGCGGTATTCATATTCCGGCCCGCGATGAAACGCATTCGATCGACGATGTTGGAGCTGACGCGCGCGAGCAAGGTATTCCAGCAGCTGTCACTGAGGGACGGATTGACCGGCATTCCAAACCGACGGTGTTTCGACTTGATCTATATGCGCGAAGTACGGCGGGCTACCCGAAACCCGAAGTCGCTCTCAATCGTGATGATCGACGTCGACAGTTTTAAGGAATACAACGACAGCTACGGGCACCAACACGGCGATATCTGTCTTACCAGGATCGCCCGAACGCTGCGCGAGGCTGCGCGACGTCCCGGTGACTTGGTCGCTCGTTATGGAGGGGACGAATTCGTGGCTCTGTTGCCGAATACCGATTTGCAGGGGGCGAACAAGGTTGCGACCGCCATGCAAAACGCCGTGGAGGCGCTCAAGATTCAACCACCCTCGGGCAACGGCCAGGGGCTGCTGACGATAAATACGGGAATCGCGAGCGCTAAAATCACACCATCGAAACAACTATCCACAGACCTCCTGCGGGTGGCCGACGCCGCGCTTTACCGCGCCAAGCGGGCGCGTGCCGAGCGTTTCGCTGACGACTCCTCAAAAGGAAAAGCATCCGAGGCAGGGCAGGTTCTTACCGCAACACCTCTACGAACCAATTGACGCTATCCCGGATGCCGTCGGCGACTGGTCTCGCCCCGATGTGTCGATCGCTGTTGGACCTCACAGATCGCGCCGTGCTGCGCCGTGTCGATGCGGATGACGAAAACCCGATAGTCCGTGAGCGGGGAATTTGATTCTCTGGATGAGGTCTATTGGTCTAGCACAACACGGCACTGTGTTTTCTAAAGACAGCGGTCCTGAAGCCTTGAATCTGGCGCCGAACAAAATGATTAACTTGAAAAAGCTAAAAGAGGCCAATCCCCTGATACTGATCGCGGGCATCATCTTCATACCTTTAGGCGTTGCAGCAGTGAGCCTGGTTCTCGACGCACGTATCGACGCGCGACAGCGGCAACTGTCTAAAGATCTTTTCGAGCGGCAGGAACGTCTCGCAATCGCACAAATGATCGACTCTTATTTTCATGGGGTGGGTGCGGTGATGATGGAGCAGATGGATACCGATAAACGCAAACGGATAATTGTGGCAAGGACCATGTCGCTGTTGCGGCGGTTGCAGAATCCCGCCGATAGATCAATGGTGGTCAGGTTCGTGAGTGAACTGCAACCCGGCATCACCAGCCGCCCCGAAAGGGCGCTGGAGCGGTCATCGAAACCGTTCGTCGATCTGGCGCAGATGGACCTCCGCGGGGCGGATCTGTCGTTCGCCAACCTTTATCGTGTGGATCTGACCGGTGCGCGGCTGACCGGGGTTGACTTTACCTGGGCCAACCTCGCGCAGGCGCAGCTCGAAGGCGCAATACTCGACGACGCGAACCTGAACGGCGCGCAACTGGGGGGCGCCGTGATAACCGGTGCGTCGTTACGGCGGACTCGTTTGGGGGGCGCCGACTTTTCGAATGCGAAACTCAGTGGTAGCGACCTGCAGGGAGCCGACGTGGAGGATTTCAGCTTCGATGGAATCACCACGAGCGTCAACTTGACGGGAGCCGATCTAAGTCGCGCGGTTTGGATCGATGGGACGCGTTGCGGGGATCGGTCCATCGGTCGATGCGTGGCAAACGACAAATAGGCGTCGTCCACGGAGTCCAGTCCGTACTCGAGTTCCGCACCATCCCGTCGGTGCGGCGGTTCGAGTGTCACACGCGGCCCAGGGCCTTCGGATCTGAAGCCGCAACGCGGCCGTCCCGGTCGTAGACTTCGGAACGCGTCGATTCTCCGCGAAGGTGCGCCAGCATTTGTCGCACCATCCGTTGCGCCACGACATTGAGCTGACCGTTACGCGCATTGCCCTCGTAACATCGCTGGCTGAGCGTCAGCAGTTCCTGCCAGGCTTGCCGCAACAGACGCGCGCGGTCGGGGCCGCATCGATGAATCAGGCGCTCGATGCCGGACGCGCCCTCGGTGAATCCGGATTGCCTCAGCAGCGTCCTGCGTCTTTCGTCGTGTTCGGCCAGCTCCTGGGTGTATTGATTCTTGGTCGCCGCCGCGGACTCGATTGCGGATGGGTCGCTGTCCTGCAGCGCCCGCAATTCGAGGTCGATGCTGTCAAGCAGGGAGCGCAGCAGTGCATGTTCCCGCTGCAGAACGGCAAGCATCGCATCCGCGCACTGCACGGGGTCGGAAGAAGGACCTTCAGTCGTCACGCCGAGGCAGCGCAGTGTCGAAGGCAATGAGCTTTTCGGCGACGCGGTTGGCGTCGATTGCGAAGCTGCCGTTTTCGATGGCCTGCCTGACGGCTTCGACACGTGCGTGATCGACGTCAGGCAGTTTCGACAACTGCTCTTCGGCCTGCTGCAACACCGCGGCCGTGGAGGTGATGCTGACGCGATCCCCGGTCCCCGCCTTCGCGGACTCCGGGCTCGACTCCGAGGATACCCCGGTTTTCGGCTCTGCTTTCGACCCGTCTCCCACGCGGACCTGCTGTGGACCGCTGGAAGGCCCGATATCATTGACGGACATGGCTCATTTCTCCTCTCTGCTCATGCTTGTTAACGGCCGTTGGCGGCGAAACTTTAGCGATAATAGCATTGTATAACCCAATATTGTACGGGGTTAATGCCGGACCCGTATCTGCCCGGACGCGGTAACGGTGCCCTCGACGATTCTTCCGGAACTCAGGTTTTCGACCCGCACGCGCTCCCCCGAGGCGCCGTCCATGAGGGCCTTGCCCTTCATCTGTACCACGAGCCTGCCGGTGTCCGCGAGGATCGTCACCCGCTCCCCGCGCCGGACCAGGCGTCGGTTTCTCAGCGCCGCGGGCTCGATCACGCTGCCGATCGACATCGGCCGCCGCGCCACGCGTCCCACCGCCAGCTGCGGCGCCTCCAGATAGCCCGCCGTCTGGTTCGACACTTCGCGCCGCTCGAGGCGGACGTCCGCTTCGCCGATGACGCTCCTGCGCGGGATCGCGCGGGTGGTCACGACCACGTTCCGATAGACATTGACGCGCCCGGGAACGTAGATCAGCCACGGGGAAGGGCCGAGGCAGCGTACCCCCACCGTAGTGTTGCCCGCGCCCGCGCCGCCGGCGGAAAAAAAGACCTTGAGGGGTTGCCCGCACGGGGCCAGGCGCAAGCGCGGATCGACGATTCCGACTTCGACCTGCTCCGGCGACTCGATGCCGCCGACATTGGCGACCAGGAAGGCCCGCACGGCCGCTCGCACGTCGTCCAGGTCGTGCACCGCGGCGCCGGCGTTGGTCACGCCGCAAACCAGCCCGTTAACCAATACTGCGCTCGTAAGCGCCAGGATCGCGCCGCGAGACCACCCGGCGGCCGTTTGGGCGGCCAGAGCAAAACTGCGTGGGGATAGCGTCACGGTGTCGAATCTCCGACGTTTGCCTGTCTGGGACTGAACGAAGCAAGATTCATACCGCATCGATCCGACGCCTCGCCTGCAGGCCGCCAAACGTGAGCCCCTCGAGGAAATCGGTGGGGCCGGCCCGCGCCGCGCCCGACATGGCGCCGTGGCGCCGCACGGCGAGGCACGCTCTAGCCGTCCGCCAGCGCCATGTCGCTGATGATGCGGCTCAGGGCCGCGTCCAGCTGCGATTGGTAGGCAGAGGCGACCAACTCCTCGGCGGACACCGGACGCGGGGTGTCCTGCGGTGCGCCCGGCGTCCCGACCCGGTACGCGGCGAGGCTCAGACCGTTTTCAGTCAAGGCGCTTTCGATATTGCCGCGCACCGATTCCAGGGTTGCGCGGAGCGTCGGATCTTCCACGGCAAACGTCAACGTTGCCGCGCCCCCGCTGATCTCGACGCCGGCTTCGATGCGGCCGTATCGGGGGTGATCAACCGCGAACTCGGCGTTCGGCACCCCGCTGGCGGAGATCTTGGCGACCGATCGACCTATCTTATCGCCGAGTTGCGCGGAATCGGCAAGCAGGTCGGGTTCCATTTGGGCTTTTTGTGCGACTTCGGTCGCGGCCGCGTCGCCCGCGCGCGCCGCTTCCGGCGGCATAGGTGCGTCGTCATCGACCGCAGCCTCCGGCAACGGCGCCCCCAGTCCCGCAAACATCTCCGCCAGGTAGGCGCGCGGATCGACGTTCGCGCCGCCGATCGTGGGCTGCATCGGGCCGGCGTTGCCCAGTGTGATGCGTGTGTAGGTGAAGCTCTCCAACGTAATCCCAGGCATGGGAGAGCTGCGTTCGAACGCGAACGGCGATGCCTCGCCGCTGGCGGCAAATCCTTGCCGCGGTATCGCCGGCATGGCGGGAACCGCAAGCGGTGCCGGCGATGACGGCTGGCCCATGCCTTGCAGCCATCGAAGCTGGTCGATGAACAATTGTTGAAAGGGTGAATGACCATGCGAAAACGTTGGGGCTCTGGCCGCCGTCCAGGATCCGGTTGCCGGAGAAATGGTGAGTGGGTTCGCCCCGAGGAGCGGTGCAAAGAGATGCGGCATCGGAACCTCCAAAAAGCCGTAGTCATGGATACCTGAAACAGCGCTCGCAAGGTTCGTGCCACGTT
>CAMYIN010000207.1 GCA_947258495.1 uncultured Gammaproteobacteria bacterium | reverse complement strand
GCGACCGTCGCGGCTCTCGGCCATGGCGTTGATGGTCAGATCGCGCCGCGCCAGGTCCTCGCGCAGGGTGATGTTCGGCGAGGTGTCGAAGGCGAAGCCGCTATAACCGGGCCCGACCTTCCTCTCGATCCGGGCCAGAGCGTATTCTTCCTTTGAGTCCGGATGCAGAAACACCGGGAAATCCCTACCGACGGGCCTGAAGCCCCGTGCCGTCAACATCTCGGGCGTGGCCCCCACCACCACCCAGTCCCGGTCCTTGACGTCGAGACCGAGCAACCGGTCCCGCACCGCGCCGCCGACGAGATAGGCTTCCAAACCTTCAGCCGGGTCTGGCATAGTCTCTGCAGGTTCGGTGTTTCCCGATGATTGGCAACCGGAGTCTTCGCGTCGTGCGCTCACGCATACTTTGTCGTTTCATGCTCTTGGGGGCGGTCGCCCTGATCACGGGTTGCGTTACCGTAGGATACTACGCCCAGTCTGTCCGCGGGCAGTGGGATATCCTCTCCCGCAGCCAGGCGATCTCCGATGTGTTGGACGAGTCCGACGACGACGCCAGGCTGCAGGACAAGCTGAAGCTGGTCTTGGAAGTGCGCAAGTTCGCAACCGAAGCTCTGCGCCTCCCGGACAACGGCAGCTATACGCGCTACGCCGATCTCGGTCGGCCTTACGCGGTGTGGAACGTCTTCGCGGCCCCGGAGCTTTCTCTGGTACCGCAAACCTGGTGCTTCCCGGTGGTCGGGTGTGTGGTGTATCGGGGATACTTCGACCGCGAGGATGCGAGACGGTTCGCCTCCTCGCTGCAAACGCGGGGATTGGACGTATTCGTCGGCGGCGTGCCGGCGTACTCCACGCTGGGTTGGTTCGCCGACCCGATACTCAATACCGTCATGGGTTACGCCGACGTCGATCTCGCCGGTCTGGTGTTTCACGAATTGGCGCACCAGCTGGTGTACGTGAAGGACGACTCTGTGTTCAACGAATCCTTCGCAACGGCGGTTGAGCTCGAGGGCGTGCGGCGGTGGTTGCAGAGCAAAGGGGACGAAGCCCGGATCGCGGCCTATCGAGAGCGGAAGCGGCGCGATCGGGCGGTGGTCGCACTGATCTTAAGACACCGGGAAGACCTGGCTCGCATCTACGGGTCCGACCGGGACGCCGCCTGGATGCGGCGGGAAAAACACGCGGTCATTGCCGACATGCAGCGGCAGTTTACCGCCTTGACGGCGTCGTGGCCGGACTACGACCGCTTTCGGGCCTGGTTCTCGACTCCCATCAACAACGCCAAACTGGTCGCGGTGGCCGCGTATCAGGATCTGGTGCCGGACTTCGAAGCGTTGCTCGACGGCCTTGATGGCGATCTCGGGCGTTTCTACGGTGAGGTAGAGCGGCTGGCGAAGCTCGACAAGGTCGCGCGCACGAAACGCCTGAAAAGACGCCTTGTTTCGGAGGCTGTGCCGGATCCCGGCCGGCAGCTCGCGCTCAGCCGACGCCGATCAACGGCGTGCGAGTCTGCGGAATAGGTCCAGCTGTCGAGAACGTTTTCGCAGGTAGGTCGGGACGACGGCCTCCAGAGACGCCGGCGTGATCTCGAACACCTCCGGGAAGCCACTGTCGCAGGTGCTGTCGATTTTCATCGAATTGTAGTTGTCCAGTGTGAACGGTTTTCCCGGCACCCATTGCATGAAGGCCGCCTGTAGCCGGGATTGCCAGTCCGAAAGCCCAAGGATGCGACAGCGCACGTCGATCAGTTCGGCAACGAAGTTCACCAACTCATACAGAGTGTAGGCCTTGGGGCCGCAGAGATTGTATTCCTGACCGTAAGTATCGTGGTCTCCGATGGCGCGGACGAAACAGGCGGCGACGTCCTCCACGTACACCGGCTGGAATCGCGCCTGCGGGCAAGCCAGCGGTAGGAAGCCCGGGGCGATGCGTAGCAGCGAGGCAAACCGGTTGATGAAGCTGTCCAGCGGTCCGAAGATGACCGAAGGACGGAAGATCGTCAGATCGAAGTCGTGGGACAACGACGACTGGCGCAGAATTTCCTCGGCTTCGCCCTTGCTGCGCAGATACTTGCTGGGTCCGTCCTTGCTGGTGTGCAGGGCGCTCATGTGCAGCAGGCGGCGTACGCCGGTCTGCTGCATGGCCTCCGCGACTTTCGCGGCCAGTTCTACGTGGATGCGTTGAAAGTTGTTCTTTCCCGAGCTATTCAGAATTCCGATGAGGTTGACGACCACGTCCGCGTCCTGGAACTGCTCACGCAGAAAGCCCAATTCGTTGACGTCGCCTTCGGACATGGTCAGGGTGGGGAGCACCAGCATGTCGCGGTTGCGCTCGCGATGCCGTGTGAGCACCTTGACCGTGTGACCCCGTTCGACGAGATCGGCGGCGACGCTTCGTCCCACAAATCCGGTGCCGCCGAGCAGACATACCGTGATATTAGCCATAATCTTGCTTCCCGAATCCGATGGAGCCGATCAAGCTCATTGAGAATCTTCGACCACGCCGTATTTTCGCTGATAAAGGCGCATCGCATCCAGATGTTTCATGTATTCCGGGCGCGTCTCCAGATAACGGACCACGTCGGTCAGAGTAACGATCGCCCGCACCGGGACTTCATGGCGCTGTGCTATGGCGCGCGAGGCCTTGAGGGCGCCTTTGTCGGCGCGTTCTTCGCGGTCCAGGGCGATAAACACCGCTACCGGCACGGCGCCGGCCTGGCGAATCAGGTCTACCGACAGCGCCACGGATAGACCCGCGGACACCACGTCGTCGACGATGACGACGCGGCCCTTCAACGGCGCCCCGATCAGGGCGCCGCCCTCACCGTGATCCTTGACCTCTTTGCGATTGAAAGCGTACGGGACATCGAGTCCGTGGACGCTGCTCAGCGCGATGGCAGTCGCGCTGACCAGGGGGATGCCCTTGTAGGCCGGGCCGAACAAGGTGTCGAAGGGTTGCTTCCAGTCGCTGATGGCCTGCGCATAGAATTCCCCCAACCGCTGCAGGGCGTACCCGCTGCTGAACAGGCCGGCATTGAAGAAGTACGGACTTGAACGTCCCGACTTCAGGGTAAATTCGCCGAAGCGGAGCACGTCCCGCTCGACGACGAAATTCAAGAATTCCTGCTGGTACTTGTGCACTGTTCTCCGGGATGCGCTGGCATCGAGTTTACCCGAGCCCGACTCTCAGATTCTGAGACCGCCGGCGCGCCTATTGTATGATACGTCGCCCGGCAACAGTGCACATTGCCGCCCGGGTGATCGAAGCACGGCACCGACCGTCGCGCGGATGCGCGATTGCGGATGCATTGCTGACCGGTTTGCGGGCTGGGCGTGAGCGGCGCATCGGGCCAACCCGATACAGAAGCTGCCTCGGCGCGGTACCGTATAATTTCCTGGGACGATGATCGGGTCGCCCCCTTGACCGGTGGCCCTGCTGCAAGGTTTTGACCGCACCACACCAATGAAAATCATAACGCTCAATGTCAACGGCCTACGCTCCGCGGCGCGCAAAGGTTTTTACGATTGGTTGCGGCGCCAGGACGCCGATGTGGTATGCCTGCAGGAGCTGAAGGCACAGGAGCATCAGTTGGCGGATTCCGTCTACCGACCGCGGGGCTACGGTTGTTGGTTGCATTGCGCGGAGAAAAAAGGTTACAGCGGCGTCGCGATTTATTCGCGCCTGCCGGTGGACGCGGTGCAGGTCGGCCTGGGATGGGAGGATTTCGACGCAGAGGGACGTTATCTTCAGATCGATTCCGGCAAGTTGAGCATCGTGTCGCTCTATCTGCCCTCCGGCTCCAGCAGCGAGCAGCGCCAGGCCGCAAAATTCGATTTCATGGATCGTTTCACCGGGGTGCTGAAATCCCTGCGGCGCAAGCGCCGCGAGTACATCATCTGCGGCGACTGGAACATCGCGCACAATACGATCGACTTGAAGAACTGGCGCTCCAATCAGAAGAACTCGGGATTCCTGCCGGAAGAGCGCGCCTGGATGGACTGGCTCTATGGGAAGGCCGGTTACGTCGACGCCTTCCGCGTCGTAAATCGGGAGCCGGAGCAGTACACCTGGTGGTCCAACCGGGGCCAGGCGTGGGCGAAAAACGTGGGATGGCGCATCGATTACCAGGTGGTCACACCGGCGATCAAGAACGCCGTGCGCGCGGCGCGCATCTATAAGGATCAGCGCTTTTCCGATCATGCCCCGTTGATCATGGACTACGACATTCCAGCATGAACGTCGGCCGCGAGGTTCGGGCCCTGAGCTGGTCCGACGCGATACGAGTCTATACCCGTCCTCGCGTGGTGACGATGTTGTTCCTGGGATTCTCCGCCGGATTGCCGTTGCTTCTGGTGTTCGGCACCCTGTCCACCTGGCTGCGGGAGGCGGGCGTGGACCGCAGCACCATCGGCCACATTTCCTGGGTGGCGACATTGTACGCACTGAAGTTCGCCTGGGCCCCGGTGGTCGACCGGTCTCCGATACCGATCTTGACTTCCTCGCTGGGGCAGCGGCGCAGCTGGATGCTGCTGGCGCAGATCGGTGTAATCGTAGGACTGCTCAGCATGGCGATGAGCGGACCCGAGGAGCGCCTCGGGGCGCTGGTCCTGTTCGCGCTGCTGGTTGCGTTCTGCTCCGCTACCCAGGACATCACCATCGACGCATGGCGCATCGAGGCCATCGACGTGGAGTTCCAGGGCGCCATGGCGGCCACTTACCAGATGGGGTATCGCCTCGGCATGATCGTTGCCGGCGCCGGTGCCTTGTATCTGGCGGATTTCTATTCCTGGACCGCTGCGTACTTGGGCATGGCGCTGTGCATGGCGGTGGGCGTGGTCACCACGCTGATCATTTCCGAGCCCGAGCACCGGGTGAGTACCGTGACCTGGGAGCAGGAGGAACGCGTGGTTCGTTACCTCGAGAAATCGGCGCATCTGCCCGCGCATTATCGGAGAATCGCCGCCTGGTTTATCGGTGCTGTGGTCTGCCCCTTTACCGAGTTCATCGGCCGCAACGGTAAATGGGCGTTCGTCATCTTGGCGTTCATCGGAGTGTTCCGGCTGAGCGACATCACCATGGGAATCATGGCGAATCCGTTTTATATCGATATGGGATACACCAAGTCCGAGATCGCCAGCGTCACCAAGGTCTTCGGTTTGATCATGACCATGTTGGGCGCAGTGATCGGCGGTGTCCTCGTGGCACATTTCGGAGTCATGCGTATACTCCTGGCCAGCGCACTACTGGTTGCAGTGACGAATCTGATCTTCGCCTGGTTGGCCACGCAGCAACCGCTCATACACCTGTTGATGCTGGTCATCAGCGCCGACAACCTGAGCGGCGGCATGGCGGGCTCCGCGTTTATCGCCTACTTGTCGGGCTTGACGAATCGCGCCTACACGGCGACCCAATACGCGCTTTTCAGTTCGCTCATGCTGCTGCCGGCAAAGTTCCTGGGGGGATTTTCGGGCGACGTCGTCGACGCCACGAATTACGTCACCTTCTTTATCTACGCCGCCGCCCTGGGCCTGCCGGCCGTGCTGTTGGTGCTGTATCTGATGCTCCGCGAGCCCGCCATGGGCAAGCAGATGCGGCAATCGTCCGGCTAACCCGCATATTGCACCAAGGCGCCCAGCTACTATTCCTGATATGCATTCGAATTTCCACGGTGTGATTCTACGAAGAGACGGAGTAAGCAATTGGTATGACTTACCTCAGAACAGTAGCTGGGCTGTCCCGGTCCCGGCAGGTCCGGGCACGCCGGAACCTGGGTTTCACTCGATCCGCAGCTACGACTATGCATCGCATTGCGACCCGGCGTGCAGCCGCACCCATCCTTGCGCCATCCTCCGGGATCCTGGTGAGAAATTCAGGCTAGTGGCGACTGCGGATCTTGTGGGTGAACTGATAGAGGGCGATCTCTCCCAGCAGATTCGGCCACAGGCGCAGCCCGAGGCTGCTCTGATGGCCGTGGTCCACCGCACGCCGCTCGAGGATGTCGATGTTGCGGTTGCGGCACAGCTCCTCGAAATCCCGCAAGGTGCAGAGATGGATATTCGGCGTGTCGTACCACTGGTGGGGCAGGGAGCGGCTGACGGGCATTTTCCCGAACAAGCCCAGCTGCAAGCGCGCCCGCCAATGTCCGAAATTCGGGAAGGTGACGATGCCCCGGCTGCCGACGCGCAGCATCTCCTCCAGCAGGCGCGCCGGAAAATGCATGGCCTGGAGCGTCAAAGACAGCAGCACGTAGTCGAACGAGTCGTCGTCGAACTCCGCCAGACCTTTGTCCAGATCAGTCTGGATAACGTTGATGCCGTTGCGAATGCATTGCGGAAGGAATTTGTCGTCGATTTCCAATCCGTAACCGGAGACGTTTTTTTCCTGCGCCAGGAATCCCAGCAGAGCGCCGTCGCCGCAGCCGAGATCCAGCACACGACTGCCCGACTTGATCCACTGTGCGATGATGGCGTAATCGGGACGGACTTCAGCGGAGTCGGGCGTCGATCCTGATGATGGCTGGGACGTGGTCATTGGGCTGCGATTGTACGAGATCGAACGACGCTGACGCACGGAATATCTACGCGCGGTCGCCGCTACGCGCACGCTACAAGCGAGACGCTATTCTGCCCATGTAGGCCTGAAACACGTCCAGATACTGCGGGATCTTGAGCAGAAAGGCGTCGTGCCCCTGATGCGATTCCACCTCCGCATACGACACGTTCAGGTCGTTGTCGTGCAACGCGCGCACGATCTCCCGCGATCGGTAGGGGGCGAAACGCCAATCGCTGGTGAACGAGATGACGAGAAATTCGGCGCTGACGTCGCGCAAGGCAGCGGACAGATCGCCGCCGGCGTCGGCGGCGGGATCGAAATAATCCAGCGCCTTGGTCATCAGCAGGTAGGTATTGGCGTCGAAGCTGCCGGCGAAACTGTCCGCCTGGTAGCGTAGGTAGCTCTCGACCTGAAACTCCACGCCGTAGTCGAAGTTGATGCGGCCCTCCCGCAGGTCGCGCCCGAATTTCTCGCTCATCAGGTCGTCCGACAAATACGTGATGTGCCCCAGCATCCGCGCCAGCCTCAGACCGCGCCAGGGTTCGGTCTGCGCTTCGTAGTAGCGTCCTTCGTGGAAGTCGGGGTCGCTGCGTATGGCCTGTCGAGCGACCTCGTTGAAGGCGATGTTCTGGGCGGTGAGCTTGGGAGCGGCGGCGATGAGAATCGCGTTGCGGATGCGCGCGGGAAAATCGATGGCCCATTGCATCGCCTGCATGCCGCCGAGGCTGCCGCCGATCACCGCCGCCCACTGATCGATGCCGAGCACATCCGCCAGCCGCGCCTGGCTCTGCACCCAGTCTGCGACCGTGACGATGGGAAACTGCGGCCCATAGGGCCGGCCGGTGCGGGCGTCGACGGTTGCGGGACCGGTGGAACCGTGGCAGCCACCGAGATTGTTGCAGCTCACGATATAAAACCGTTCGCTGTCGATGACTTTGCCCGGGCCAATGAGGTTGTCCCACCATCCGGGCTTCTTGTCCGTCGGCCGGTGATACCCGGCGGCGTGGTGGTTGCCGCTGAGGGCATGGCATATCAGCACCGCATTGCTGCGGGAAGCGTTCAACTGCCCATAGGTCTCGTAGACGATGTCGTACGACGCAAGCGTCTCGCCGCTGCGCAGCAGCAATGCTTCGTCGAAATGCGTGGTCCGCGGCTGCACCAGACCGACGGAGTCGTTGGCAAAGGGTGCGGTCATGTCGCCAAGTCTATAAAAATTATCGTGTCGGCGTCATGAGTTTGACGCCGTTTTCCTTCTCCGTCTCCGACTACGACTACGACGGCCGGATTGCGACTCGGCCCAGGGATGTAGAATGGCGTGCGCCGACACGGCGTACTCCGCGCGCGTTGTCCGGTCCGGGAGCGGCTTTACTAGCCGCAGGCGGGGGTCGTGTCGGTCTCGACGAGATCTGCTTCGCTGTCGTCGTAGAGCATCTCGAGCAAATCGTTGATGTGGGCCGCGCTTCGCTCCAGTTCCGCAAGTTGCTGTTTGCTTTCCTCAATCCGGTCTTTCAGCGACGCGTGGTTGAGCTGCAGCTTTTCGAGATTTTCCATGCGCCGCTCGATGCCTTTCATGTGCTCCACGATGAGCCGCCTGATCGGGTTCAGCACCGCTTTTCCCCAGTTGTGCGCCGAAGTGCGGCAGTCCTGGAAGATTGCACGCGCGTTGATCGCCATGGAGAGGAAGAATTTCTTGATGACGAAATGTTGTTCCATCATCACCAGCACGGTGCTGTCACGGAATGCCTCGGCGTCCTGGTGCAGGCGGGCGAACTGGCGAACGAAGGGGGAAACCGAAAATTTTACCGGATTCGTCTTTGGTAAGCCGCATTCCGTGTGAAAACGCCCGTAGATCTTTTCCACCGTGTCCCTGATGTCTTCCGCCTCTTTCTCCACGGTATTCAGCGTACGCTGGGTTTCGGTGAAGAAACGGGACATGCTGTGGCGCAATCCGTGAGTCGTCCAGCTGTCACGCATGGAGTCGCGGGTCTGTATGAGCAGAGAGTCGAACTGTTTCAAGCTCATGCGCGTGAGCATGTGCCTGAGCTGATCCGACAATATTCTGCGAGTGACATTGAAATTCTGTACTTGTTTTTCGTGCGCGATCTTTTGCTGGCGCAAGCGCTGCAACAGATCTTCAATGACTTTCGAATTCTTCCCCTGCAGGGCGTTGATTTCAGCAACCTCTCTTCGTTTTCCCAGCACCATGGTATTGATTTCATTGTTTGCGGACTGGATCACGTTACCGATGTCGTTGGCGACCTTGTCACGCACGAATTCTCGCTTGTAGGTGACGATATCGACTGCCAGCTTGGCCTCCAGCCTGGGCAGACCGCTCTTCTCCACGAGCGTAGACTTCTTCCGGATCTTCCCCACCAGCCCTTTCTGCGCGGAGACCGGGAAAATATGCTCCTTATTGATATCGAGCAGGCGCGCGGTCTCGTCCAGTTGGCGGGTGATGAGCTTGTCGATTTCCGTTTCACTGAGTAATTCATCCCAGAACGTGTCGATCTTGTTCAGCGTTACCAAGCGCGCCCTCGAACTGCGTGTAGCGATACAGACGTGGTGTTTCCATACCTCAAGATCGGTTTTCGTAACTCCGGTATCCGCCGCGAGCACGAACAGAATCGCGTGCGCCGCCGGCAGCATGTTCAATGTCAACTCCGGTTCCGAGCCAAGTGCATTGAGTCCGGGTGTATCGAGGATGACCAGACCTTGTCGCAGCAGTGGATGCGGATAATTAATGATCGCGTGACGCCACACCGGAACGTCCACCAGATCCTTGCCGACACTCCGATCGTTCGGCAGCCCGTCCGTATACAGGCCGAGTTCCCTCGCTTGCGCGACCGTAACCGACTTGCTGCGCATGGTCTCGTGGAGAATCTCCGCCATGTCATCAGCGGAATCCAGGTTGAGGAGCAGCTTGGTCCAGTTGATGGGGTGTTTCTTGTGTTCGCTGATGGTCAACGCGGATTTGCGGGTTTCTATAGGCAGCAAACGGATGCAGGGTTCGAGGTGTTCGTTGTAGAGGATTTCCGTCGGGCACATCGTCGTCCGGCCCGGCATGGAGGGCAGCAGACGGCGGTTGTAATCGGCAAAGAACAGGGAATTGATCAGCTCCGTCTTGCCCCGCGAGAACTCGCCCACGACGGCCAGGGTGATCTTGTCGGAACGCAGGGACTCGATCAGCTCATGCAGCTTGAGCTCGTATTCGGCGTCATCGTGGTCCCGGCGGTCGTACCAATCGTGATAGGCCTGAATGTTGTGCACCAGGCGTTTGCGCCAGCGACCGTAGTCGTCCAGACGGCGCCCAAACAAATCGATGACGACTGCCTTTTGCTGCATGATTCGGAAAATCGACTTGGGAGATCGACACCCGAGCTGGACCGGCGCGATCCGGCACCGGACGACACCCCCAAAGACCCCACTATCTCACTGAGTATTATTAAGTCTTAGACGCCGTCCGCAGGGAGGTCAACCCGGCTCGTCGGATGTGGGGGCGAAGCGCGTCCGGGATCGCTCGAGGACGTTCTGTGGACACGAGCTTGGTTCGCGCAGCGAGCCCGTGTCGAATGCGCACGCGCCGCTTCGGAACCGAGAAAGCGGTGGCCAGCAGGTCGATCAGGGCGTGGTCGGCCTTGCCGTCCGTCGGCGGCGCCCGTAGCCGCACCCGCAGGACGTCACCGGCGGGCGTGTTGATGCAGCTGGTGCCGGCGCGCGGACGCGTAATTCGAGGTTCGGACCGTCCCAGCGGTACCAGGGACCGGTGTTCACGCAAGGGCCTGCCCCATGTCCAGGATCGGTTGCACGACCAGGCGCAGCGCCAGTCCCAATGCGAGAAACACCAGGATCGGCGAGAGATCCAATCCGCCGATCGGCGGAATGAGTCGGCGGGCCGGGCCCATCACCGGCTCGGTGATGCTGTGCAGCAAGCCGACCGCCGGATGATAACTGCGCGGACCGATCCAGCTCAGGACGACGCGGATTATGATGGCCACCATGAAGACGTAAACGGTAAGCTGCAGCAGTTCACCGAGTGCGAACACCAGCACGCCGACGATCTTGGGGGTGGAGCCGATCATCCAGGCGATCAGGAACACCTTCAGCATCGACAGCGCCAGCAGCAGCACCACCGAGGCGAGATCCAGACCCCAGAGCCCCGGAATTAAGCGGCGCAGGAACAGCAGCGGCGGGTTCGTAGCGGTGACGACAAACTGCGAGATGGGATTGTAGAAATCGGCCCGCACCCACTGGAACAGGAAACGCAGCAGTACCAACAGGATGTACAGTCCGATGACGGTGTCCACCAGAAAGACGCCGGCGTCGCCGATGTAGTTGCCTTGCATTCAGTCTCTCCCCAGCAGTTCCGCCAATTCCGACGCCCGCTTCACTGCGGCGTCAAAGGCCTTGTTCAGGATGCCCGGTAAGCCGCTTTGGTCCATGACCTCCAGCGCGCGTTCCGTGGTGCCGCCCGGCGATGTAACCCGTCGCCGCAGTTCCGGCAGTTCCTCCGTGCTGTTGATGGCCAGCTTGGCGCTGCCCAGACAGGTTTCCAGGGTGAGCAGGCGGGCGGTCTCGGCCGGCAGGCCGTGTTCGGTGCCGGCCTTTTCCAGGGCTTCCATGAAATACATGAAATACGCCGGTCCGCTGCCCGAGAGCGCGGTCACCGCGTCCAGCTGTTGCTCCTCGGCCAGCCATACGGTCATGCCCACCGCGCGCAGCAGCGATTCCGCGGTGTCGCGTTGTGTGTCGTCGGTCAGCGCGTTGGCGAACAGGCCGGTGGCGCCGGATCCCACAAGTGCCGGGGTGTTCGGCATCGCCCGCACTATCGAGATCCCGCCCCCCGACCAGCGCTGGATGTCGCGCTCGCGAATGCCCGCAACGATGGACACCAGCAGCGGCCGGTGTCGCTGCAGCTCGTCGCGCGCCGAGGTCAGTACCTGGCGCAGTACCTGGGGCTTGACCGCGAGAACCACGACGTCGGCGTGCTGCACCACGGTCCCGTTGAGCGGCGACACGTGTGTCCCCATCTGTTGCTCGAAATACTCGCGTTTGTCCTGCTCGGGTTCCGAGACATAAATGTCGCCGCCGGACCAGCCGGTGTTGAGCAGACCGCCCACCAGACTGCGTGCCATGTTGCCGCCGCCAATGAATCCAATGACTAGGTCTTGCATGTGTTTTCCGATCCCTTTAGCGTTATGGTCGTCCGCGATGTCGTAACCGCGACCGGGTATTGTTAAGGAGCGGGATACGGGTGGCAAGTGCCACGCCGTCGCGTGGTTGCCAATTCCGCCCGCCGCACACTGCCCCTGTCGGGAGATTCATCCGGCCTTCGCCCGAGGGCCGAACAACGCGGTGCCGATGCGAACCATGGTGGCGCCCTCCAGGATCGCCGCCTCCATGTCGGCGCTCATGCCCATGGACAAGGTGTCCAGCGAGAGTCCTTGCTCATTGAGTGCGTCGCGTAACTGTCGCAGTCGCGCGAACGGCCGCCGCTGGGCGTCGAAATCGTCGCAGGCGCGCGGAATCGCCATCAAGCCGCGTAACCGGACTCCGGGCAACGCCGCGATGGCGTGCGCCGTCTCGCCGAGTTGCTCGGGCGGCACGCCGGCCTTCGACGGTTCCGCCTGCACATTGACCTGCAGGCACAGATTCAACGGCGGCCGGTCGTCGCCGCGCTGGGCGGACAGTCGACGCGCGATTTTGGCGCGATCGACGCTGTGGACCCAATCGAAGTGTCTGGCGATGTCCCGGGTCTTGTTGCTCTGGATGCGGCCGATGAAATGCCAGGTGATCTCGAGATCGGCGAGCCGGGCGCGTTTCGCCGCGGCCTCGTCGGTGTAATTCTCGCCGAAATCCCGCAGGCCCAGGGTCGCGAGCTCCCGTATCGCGGCCGCGGACTGCCCTTTGCTTGCACCGAGCAAACGAATTTCGTCGAGGCAACGGCCGGCCTTGACGGCCGCCTCGCGTATGGTCGAACGGACCCGGCGCAAGCGCTGATCGCGGGTTTGCAGCGGTAAAATCTCCAATTGCCGCCTTGTCTGCTGGTTCTGCCCCGTTATACTTTATCAGTGCAATATGAACAATTCGCCGCCTGAGAACCGTATCCCGAGGGGGTAGTAGATGGATATCTCTGAGTTACTCGCGTTCGCAAATAAGAAAAACGCTTCCGATCTGCACCTGTCTTCGGGACTCCCGCCGCTGATCCGCGTCGACGGCGATATCAAGCGAATTAACGTGGATCCGTTGGAAGACCGTATCGTGCACAACATGGTCTACGACATAATGAACGACCGGCAGCAGAAGGACTTCGAAGAGTTCCTGCAGGTGGATTTCTCCTTCGAACTGCCCAACATCGCACGTTTTCGTGTGAACGCGTTTCAACAGCAGCGGGGACCGGCGGCGGTGTTTCTCACCATTCCCACCCGCGTGTTGACCCTGGAGCAACTCAACACACCCCCGGCGTTTGCGGATCTTTCCGTGAAGCCGCGGGGGCTGGTACTGGTCACCGGGCCGACGGGTTCCGGCAAATCCACCACCCTTGCCGCCATGGTAGACCACGTCAACGAGAACCTGTTCTCGCATATCCTCACCATCGAGGATCCCATCGAATTCGTACATACGAGTAAGAACTGCCTGGTCAATCAGCGGGAGCTGGGACCTCATACCCTGGGCTTTTCGGACGCGTTGCGGGCCGCCCTTCGTGAGGACCCGGACGTCATACTCGTGGGCGAAATGCGGGACCTGGAAACCATTCGACTGGCACTGACCGCGGCCGAGACCGGACACCTGGTGTTCGCCACGCTGCACACCACGTCCGCCGCCAAGACTATCGACCGAATCGTCGACGTGTTCCCGGCGGCGGAAAAGGAAATGGTAAGATCCATGCTTTCCGAGTCGTTGCAGGCGGTGATTTCGCAGGCCCTGATGAAGAAACTCGGCGGCGGCCGTACTGCGGCCTGGGAGATCATGGTGGCAACCCCGGCGATCCGTAATCTGATACGTGAAAACAAAGTCGCTCAGATGTACTCGTCCATTCAAACCGGGCACTCCATGGGAATGCAGACCCTCGACCAGCATCTGCTGCAATTGGTGAGCAGCCGCATGGTGTCCATCGATGAGGCCCGCGTTCGGGCGGTCGACAAGAGCAAATTCAGTCAATCCACGTCGTCGGCCGCCGGCGGTTCGGCGAGAGGTGCACGCTGATGCTGTTTACCGACTTTTTGAAACTGATGGTGCACAAGAACGCGTCGGACCTGTTCATCACCGCAGGTGTGGCGCCCAGCCTGAAGGTCGACGGCAAGATCATGCCTATCACCAAGCAGGCGTTGACGCCGGAACAGTCGCGGGATTTCGCCTACAGCATCATGAACGAGGAACAGCGTCGGCAGTTCGAGGCGACCAACGAATGCAACTTCGCGATCAATCCGGCGGAGATCGGACGCTTCCGCGTCAACGTGTTCGTGCAGCAGAGCCGCGTCGGCATGGTGCTGCGGCGCATTCAGACCTACATCCCGAAGTTCGAAGAACTCCACATGCCGCCGGTCATGACCGATCTGGCGATGACCAAGCGCGGCCTGGTCATCTTCGTCGGCGGCACCGGCACCGGCAAGAGCACGTCGATGGCGGCGATGGTGGGATACCGCAACGAGCACAGCTACGGCCATATCATCACCATCGAGGATCCCATCGAGTACGTCCACGAGCACAAGAACTGCATCGTCACGCAGCGTGAGATCGGTGTGGATACCGAATCCTGGGAAATCGCCTTGGTCAACACCATGCGCCAGGCGCCTGACGTGATTCAGATCGGTGAAATCCGCACACGCGAAACCATGGACAACGCCATCGTCTTTTCCGAGACCGGCCACGCGTGTCTGGCTACACTGCATGCCAACAACACCTATCAGGCGATGGACCGGATCATCAATTTCTTCCCCGAGGACCGGCGCGAGCAGTTGTTGATGGATATGTCGATGAATCTGCGCGCCCTGGTATCGCAACGATTGTTGCCGATCAAGGAGGGAAAGGGGCGCGTGCCGTCGGTCGAGATCATGATCAATTCACCCTTGATCTCCGATCTCATTCTCAAGGGAAAAATGCACGAGATCCGGGACGTGATCTCGCGCTCGCGCGAGGCGGGGATGCAGACCTTCGATCAATCCCTGTTCGATCTCTACGAAGCCGGGCTGATCAGTTACGAAGAGGCATTGCGCAATGCCGATTCAACGAACGATCTGCGGCTGCGCATCAAGCTCGAGAGCGGGGATTCGAAGACCCACGAGCTTGGCGAATCGATGCGCAACGTGACTTTCTAGCTGGGAGCCTGTCCCAGTATGCGTGCTCCTGCTGCGAACGCGGGACAGCGGCCGACTTTGCCGAAGCTTCTCGTCGCATAGCGGGCTATTCTCCTCGAATCTTCGACCAACTGCTCTCACTCTCCCACGTTCTCGCTACGGGCGGAATATCCTAACCGGCGTATCGCGGTCGGGCGTCCTCGTCGCGGTCGGCGACCGGCGCGGCCTCGTGCACGACTTCACCTCCGATCAACACGTGGGTGACTCTGCCCTTGAACGTCCAGCCGTGAAAAGGCGTATTGCGACCCCGGCTCACCATCCGTTCCCGCTCGAATACCCATTTTTGTTCCGGATCGAAGATGCACACGTCGGCCGCAGCGCCGGGACGGAGATGACCGCTGTCCACGCCGAGGATGCGAGCGGGGCTGTGGGTGAGTGTGGCGATCGCCTCGGGTAGGCTGAGGAGCTTCTCCTCCACCAGTTTCAGGGTCAGGGGCAGCAGCGTCTCCAACCCGGAGATGCCGGGCTCGGATTCGCTGAACGGCGCCAGTTTCGCGTCCGTCTCGTGCGGCTGATGGTCCGAGCAGATCGCCGTGATTACGCCGTCTTTCACCGCCCGCCGCAGCTTCTCCCGGTCCCTCTCGGTGCGTAACGGCGGTATCACATGGCACTGGGTATTGAAGAATCCGATGTCGTTCTCCGTCAGGTGGAGCTGGTGCGCGGCGACATCGGCGGTCACCGGCAGTCCCCTGTGTCGCGCCTCGGCCACCATCTCCACGGCGCGGGCGCTGGACAGATGCGAAAAATGGCAACGGGCGCCGGTGGTCTCGATGAGCGCCAGGTCCCGCGCCACGCCCACGGTTTCGGCGGCCTCGGGTATCGCCGGCAGACCGAGGCGGGTGCTGACGAATCCCTCGTGGACGCAGCCGTTGCCGCGCAACCAGGGGTCCTCCGCGTGCAGGAAAACGGTGAGATCGAAGGTAGACGCGTATTGCATGGCGCGGCGCATGACCACGGTGTCGCGGACGGGCTGCAGGGCGTTGCTCACGGCCACGCAGCCGGCGTCGTCCAGGGCGGCCATATCGGTGAGGAACTTGCCTTCCAGATTCTTGGTCAGGCCGCCGACCGGGTGTATGAACGCTTTGCCGAGCTGCCACGCCCGCTGCTGGATCATCTGCGCCATCGCCGGGGTATCGATGACCGGATTGGTGTCCGGAGGCACGGACAACCTGGTCACACCGGCGGCCACCGCCGCCTGTATCTCGCTTTCTAGGCGGGCTTTGTGTTCCAGTCCGGGTTCTCGGAGCCGGGCGCATATGTCGACGAGGCCCGGGCACACCACCAGCCCCTGGGCGTCGATGACGCGGCCGACGACGAAGTCCTCCGGTTGATGATCCAGCGCGGCGACGAAACCGTCGTTGAGAAAGAGGTCGTGTTTGCCGTTTACGTCGTGCGCTGGGTCGATCAGGTGGCCGTTGCGGATCAACAGTCCCATCAGTGCTCCTTCCTCATCGACTGACCGCCCAACAGCAACGCCATGACGGACATGCGCACCGCGATACCGTTGGTCACCTGCGAAAGAATCAGCGAATTCGGACCGTCCGCCACCTCGGACGCTATCTCCAATCCGCGGTTGATGGGGCCCGGGTGCATCACCAGCACGTCGGGCCGCGCCTGGGCGAGTTTTTCCTGGGTGAGGCCGTAGAGGTTGAAGTATTCCTGCTCGCTTGCGATCAAGCTTCCCTGCATACGCTCGAGTTGCAGGCGAAGCATGATAACGACGTCCACATCCCGCAGGCCGCTCTTCATGTCGTTGAAGACTGTGACGCCCAATCGCTCGACCTCCGTCGGCAACAGCGTCTTGGGCGCGATCAATCGAATTTCCTCGGCGCCCAGGATCTTCAGCGCGTGTATCTGCGAACGGGCCACGCGTGAATGGAGGATGTCGCCGACGATCGCCACTTTGAGGTTGTCGAAGTCGGGCCGGTGTTGGCGTATCGTGAACACGTCCAGCATCGCCTGCGTCGGGTGCTCGTGACGGCCGTCGCCGGCGTTGATGATGCTCACGTGAGGAGGTACGTGCTGGGCGACGAGATAGGCCGCACCGCTGTACGAGTCACGCACTACGAACAAGTCCGTGTGCATCGCCTCGAGGTTGTTGACCGTATCGAGGACGGTCTCTCCCTTGCTGGTGGATAAACGCAGAGGATTGAGGTTGATGACGTCTGCAGACAGGCGTTTGGCGGCGATCTCAAAGGTGGTGCGGGTGCGCGTGCTGGCTTCGAAGAACAGGTTGACGACGGTCTTTCCGCGCAACAGCGGCACTTTCTTGATCTCCCGATGACCGACGTCGATGAACGTCTCGGCGACATCGAGGATCTGCAGCAGCGTCTCCCGGCTCAGGCCCTCGATGGTCAGGAAATGGTGCAGGCCGCCTTCTGCGTCGTATTGAATTTCCGCTCCCGTCAAATGGCCTTCTCCAGGATCTCGAGCCGGAGCCGGTCCGGGCACGTCAATTTTACCTGCTGGTGATCTCCCAGTCGCAGATGCTGACCCACGGCATCGGCCTGAATCGGCAGTTCCCGGCCGTCTCGCTCCACCAACACAGCAAGCCGAATGCTCTTCGGTCTGCCGTAGTCGAACAGCACATTCATCGCCGCCCGGGTGGTGCGTCCGGTGTGCAGCACGTCGTCCACGAGGATGATGTGGCGGTCGTCGATCTTGACCGGCAGGTCGGACGCCTTCACCTGTGGGTTCATCGCTATGCGCGTAAAGTCGTCGCGATAAAAGGTAATGTCCAGCGTGCCGAGGGGTTCCCGGATGCCGAGATTGCGATGAAGCTCTTTCGCGATCCACACGCCTCCGGTGTGAATCCCGATGATCAGCGGTTCGGCGTCGACATCGGAGCGCAGCGTCCGGGTCATTGCCTCCACCAGCTCGCGCACAGGCATGGTCTGCGTTGGCGTCACGGCTGCGAATCGTATGGTCGCGGTTCGTGCAGAAACGTCTCCAAGATCAACTGTGCCGCCACGCGGTCTCTTTCCCTTATCAGTTTGTCGCGGCTCGCTCCCTGTGATCGCAACGCCACCAACGCCGCTTTCGTGGTGAGGGATTCGTCGACCCAGAACACCGGCAACTGGTAGCGACGCTCCAGCGACTTCCCGAACCGACGTGCCTGGTCGCACATCGGGGTGTCCTCGCCCTCCGTCGAGAACGGCAACCCCACTACAAAACCGTCGGGTTGCCACTCCGCAACCAGCTTGTCGATGGCGTCCCATGCCGGAACGGAATCGCGCACTATCACGGTGTCCAGAGGGCGCGCGCTCTGAGTAATAGTCTGACCTATCGCTACGCCGATGTTCAGTGTGCCGTAATCGAATCCCAGGAACGTCAAGCGTGGCCCGCCTCGGGGGACAAGGTGTTCAGATCCACGCCGAGACGGCTTGCCGCGGCAGACCAGCGCTGCTCGATTGGCGTCTCGAAAATTATCTCGGAATCGGCGGGACCGTTGAGCCAGGCGTTTTGTTTGATTTCGTTTTCGAGCTGTCCGCTGCCCCAGCCGGCGTAGCCGAGCGCCAGCAGATAACGGTCCGGTCCGTTGTTGATCGCCAGAGCCTCCAGTATGTCCCGGGACGTCGTCAGACCGATCTCGCCGGTGACGGGCAGAGTCGAGTCCCAGGTGCCCAGATTCTGATGCAGAATGAAGCCCCGCTCACTCTGAACGGGACCGCCGTAATGTACCTGAGACTCGGCGTCCCGATATTCGCCGTAGGCGATCCGCATCTGATCCAGAATTTCGCCGACGGTGAGATTCACAACCCGATTTATGACGATACCCAGCGCGCCTTCTTCGTTATGCTGGCAGATGAAGGTCACCGTGCGATCGAAATTCGGGTCCTGCATCGTCGGCATGGCGATGAGGAAGTTGTTTGTCAGGCTATGGCTGTCCATGATCATAGTATCAGCGACTGCGCTGGGGCTGACAAGTGCCTACGCGCCGCGGTGCCCCTGCGCACGAAATCCTCGCCGGCATCCAAGATCACACGGAAACAGGCGGGGCGGCGGCTGACGAGTTGCGAGCCCCGATACTGCCAGGTGCGGGTGATATGCAGGATATCGACTTCCTTTCGAATGTCCGGCGGGAACGGAGCGAAAGGTGCGGCCAAACGCACGCTGCGCACGGCCGCGTCGTCCAACAACTTGTGCCCGGATGAGGTTTTCACGTCGACGCTCAGCACTTTGCCCTGAGGAGTAATCTGCGTGTCGAGGACCACATTGCCCCGCAGTCTTGTTTGCTTGGCCTCCTTGGGGTAGTGGAGGTTACCGATACGTTCCACCTTCAACACCCATGCCTGCATGTACGACGCGTATCTGTACTCCCGGGTGCGCGCGCTGAGGAATTTGCGTTTCGGACGTTTGAGATATTCCTGCCATTCACGGCTAATCTCGGCGCTGAGACGCTGACGTTCCTGCTCCAGGTTCGATTTCGCCACTCCCAGCTTGTTTCGATCCTGCAGTTTTTTTACCGCATCCGGCTGCGGTTTTTGCAATGCGACCCGGCGGTCGGACCGATCACGCGTCAACGCCTGGGGCGGCACTCTGGGGGCCGATACGTCCAGATCCGCGGCCAGCTGAACGCGAGGAAGCTGTTTGGATTTCGTCGGTGAGGGTTGGGCGGGCAATGGACTGCGTGCGATACGCGCTTTGTCGGTCAGTCCTCCCCCTTCCTGATTCGCTTGCGCGAGAAAATCCGCTTTTTCCGGCGCAGTGTCGCTGCGCGTATTGATCAGGGTGATGTCGAGAGTCGGCAAGTCGTTGGTCTTGGGCAGAATCTTGGGTGCGGTAAATCCGATCCCCAACACCACGACTACGTGCAGCAAAACGCTGCCGAATGCAGTGAGCCCGAGCCGATCGGTGTCGCTGAAACCCGGTATGGTGTCGGCGTAATTCAAGGTTCAACTCACCGCGTACATCGAGGATTTTACGGATTCCGAAGGCGACGGCCGCGGCGGTGCTGATGCGGTTTCGTTTTCATCTTCGCCATTAGAGGTCATCTGGAGCGGATCGCCGCCCGTTCCTACCATATTAGAGTATCCGCGACGGAAAGGTAACGCTTCCGGGCCTTTTACGGCAGCCGAGTACGCGGATACAGGCGCCTAACCTTCGCTCCGCAACTTCGATTCCACCGCATCCAACAGCTCGGCGCCGATGTCGAGACCGTAGAGCGCGTCAAGTTCACGCACGCAGGTCGGACTGGTAACGTTGATCTCGGTCAAATAATCGCCGATGACATCGAGCCCGGCGAACATGATGCCCCGTTCACGCAGCGTGGGGCCGATTTGATCGCAGATCCAGCGATCACGTTGCGTCAGGGGGCGTCCTTCACCGCGGCCGCCCACGGCGAGATTAGCGCGGGTTTCACCGGGTGGGGGCATGCGCGCGAGGGCATACGGCTGCGGCTTGCCGTCGATCACAAGTATACGCTTGTCCCCGTCTTTGATTTCGGGAAGATAGCGCTGCGCCATGACGAATCGCTGCTGATATCCCGTAAGAGTCTCAATGATGACGTTGACATTCGGGTCCGACGCGCTTACGCGGAACACGGACTCTCCCCCCATGCTGCCCAGAGGTTTGAGGATGATGTCGCGTTGTGCGTCCAGGAACGCGCGCAGATCCTGATGACGCCGGCTCACCAAAGTGGGAGGCGTGCACTGTGGAAACCAGGCGGTGAACATTTTTTCATTGGCGTCACGCAACGCCTGAGGACGATTGACGACGAGCACGCCTCTCGCCTCGATCTGCTCCAGAATGTAGGTGGTGTGGACGTATTCCATATCAAACGGCGGGTCCTTGCGCATGAGCAGCACGTCGAGATCATCCAGAGCAATATCGTCTTCCCCGATAAACTCGAACCACGGGTCCTCGTCCCGAAACAGACGCAGACGGCGCACACGGCCGAAAGGCGCGCCGTCCCGCAGCTGCATGTCGCCCTGTTCGAGATAATGTATCGGCCAGTCACGCTCCTGGGCGGCCAGCAGGATCGCGTAGGTCGTATCCTTTTTGGTGTTGATCGACCCGATGGGATCCATCACGACTCCTAGCTTTACGGTCATAGTTCCGGGAATCCGCGTAGAAGTGTTTGCCGGTCGGGGATCATGGGCACCGTCTTCGACCGACGGCGGAGAACGCGCTCGCTTCTCCCGGTGAAACCCGCTCCCTGCACCGGCGCCGGGCCGGGGACGCGCGTAAACGCAGGCCGGTTCCAACGACGGCCGCGATCGCGTGGAATTGTCGGCAAGGATATGCTATTAAATTCATTAAGATAATCAGAGAATTCGAGAAATTACTCGAGTTTTCGGGGTGCGACGAACGGGGCGGCTACGGCGACCTGCGCGGCGAGGCACCGGCGCTGCGCTCAATTCGGGCGGGTTATAGTCTAGTCTTAAATAGTATTTCGACACCATTTTGCCGCAAAAAGGAGGTTTGATGTCCGTCAAGGTAATGGTCATCGACGACAGTAACACCATCCGTAAGACCGCCGAAGCCTTGCTTACCAAAGCCGGCTACGAAGTCTTGACCGCCGCGGATGGGTTCGAGGCAATGTCGATCATTACCGATCACAGGCCCGACATCATCTTCGTCGACATCATGATGCCGCGCTTGGACGGTTATCAGACATGCAGCCTGATAAAGAGTAACCGCCATTTCAAGCAGATCCCCGTGGTCATGCTATCGAGCAAGGACGGTTTATTCGACCGGGCCCGGGGGCGTGTGGCGGGCTCGGAACAGCATATCAACAAACCTTTTACTCAAGACGAACTCATTCAAGCGATAACGAAATACGTCAGTAGACAAGCGGTACCCGAAGAAATGCCGGTGCGGCACTGACAAAAAACGCGAGGAGCGATTCATGGAATCTGGTAAGGTGTTGATCGTCGACGATTCACCCACCGAACTACATTTGCTGAGTGGGTACTTGGTAAACAACGGCTTCACTCCGGTCACCGCGTCCAGCGGCCAGGAAGCGATTGATAAAGCGCTTCGAGAAATTCCGGATCTGATCCTGATGGATATCGTGATGCCGGGGATGAACGGGTTCGAAGCTACGCGCGCGCTTTCTCGTGACCCAAAGACCTCACATATTCCTATTTTGATGGTGTCGTCGAAAAACCAGGACACGGACAAGATCTGGGGAAGACGGCAGGGTGCGAAAGATTATCTGGTCAAGCCGGTCAGCGAATCCGTACTGATGGAGAAGATCAAAGAACTATGACTGAATCCAACACATCGGAGACTCCGCTCGGCCTGTTGATGCGCATGGAGCAAGTCAGCCGGCACCTTGGTTACAAGCTGCCGGAAAAGATCGATATACAACCCACTTGGAGAGGCCTGGTGTTCACCGTGGACCGGTGGCGGTTGCTGATGCCGTTGGAGATGATCACCGACGTTGTGGACTGTGGCCCGATTACGCCGGTACCGCGGACCAAGCCCTGGCTGCGGGGCATATCCAACGTCCGGGGCACCCTGTATTCGGTCACGGATCTCGCCGGCTTCTTGGGCTGTGAATCCGGCACCGTTGAATCCGAAGGGAAATTGCTGGTGTTGCGGGATAGCGAGCTGCGGGCCGCGTTCCTGGTCAAAGAAGTTTACGGTTTGAAGACGTTTGATGTAGAACAACGAATTGACAATGTGACTACCGTCGATGCGACCATACGACCCTACGTCAGCGAGGGATACGAGGAAGATGATCAAGTGTTGCCGGTGTTGGACGTAGACCGGTTGATAAATACCGAACAGTTTCTCGGGATCGAGTGGGTAAAGACCGGGTAAACTACCCCGGACGACGATATAGAGGTGCGGATATGGCTACGGCACAAGAAAAAATCAAACAGAAAATAGAAGATCAGATTTTCAATGACGTCGATCTCGTAGATGTCGACGATCCACTCACAGCGACCATGGAACGGGATATCGCCTCGCTCGACCTCATCCAGCCGTCGCATGCGTCGCCGCTGTCCAGATTGTTCTCCAATATTCCGGTGCTCATTGCGTCGCTGATCATCGCCATCATCGGCTTGATCGTGTTCCAGACGCTGCAGACCCAGCAGAGCACCACCAACGCCGACTACGGTCAGACCACGTCCCGGCTGATGATGTTGTCTCAGGGCATCGCCAAAGACGCGCGCGAGGCGGTTTCGGGCAAGAGCGACGCGTTCGATCGCCTGCGCATGCAAAGCGCGAGATTCACGGAAGGCTTCAAGGCCCTCGGTGACGGCGGCGCCAGTAGATTGCTGTCCCCCGCGTCTCCCGACGTGCGCGAGCAACGACAGGCCGTGGCCAGCGTGTGGTCGGGGACACAGCAGGATGTGGAAACGATCCTGTCGCACGAAGGCGTATTGCTCGAAACGCGCCGGCACGTGTCGCGCATCAACGAGCTTGCTCCGTTGCTGCTGACGCGGGCGGATGAATTGGTGGAGGCGGTCGTTAAGGAATCGAAAGATCCGGAGCGCGTCAATATAGCGGGGCGACTGCCAAGCCTGAGTCAGCGGATCGCCAAGGACGTGAATATTTTTGCCCAGGGCGAAGCGGGCTCGGCCGTCGCAGCTACTCAGGTCGGAAAAGACACGCGGCTTTTCGAACTTATCAGCAAGCAGCTTCGTGAATCCGGCGGTCCCGTGGTGCAGGCCAAACTGGACCGCATGGACGCCGCATACGTTGAACTGAAGGGCGCCGTGGAAGGCATGCTCGGCACCGTGTCTGAATTTTTTCTCGCTCGCCGCGCGGCCGAAAAGATAGTCGATTCCAGTATTCCGCTGCTGGCATCCATCGATGTGCTCGCGTCCGACTACGCCGATGCATCGGTCAGTCAGGCGCTTCGATGGCTGCCTTGGCTGTTCGGCGTACTGGCCGCAATTTTCTTGTTTTTGCTGGTGCGCGCGGTCATCGTCGAAGCCCGCTATCGCGCCGAAGAAAACGCGCGCCAGAACCGGGAAACGCAGGACGCCATTTTGAAACTGCTGGACGAAATGGGCGACCTCGCGGACGGTGATCTGACCATCGAAGCGGAAGTCACCGACCAGATAACGGGAGCCATCGCGGACTCCGTGAATTTCGCCGTGCGCGAGATGCGCAGCCTGGTGCGCCGCATCAACGACGCCTCACAGCAGGTGGCCGCGGCGTCGGTAGAGAGCGCCAACACGGCGCAGCAGCTGTCTGCGGCGAGTCAGAAACAAGCCCAAGACATTACCAAGACCAGTGAACACGTTCAGGATATGGCGCGGTCCATGGAGCTGATGTCCACCGATGCCCGCCGCTCGGTCGAAGTCGCCCAGGGGTCGGTGAAAATGGCGAAACGCGGCGCCGACGCGGTGCGCCGCAATATCCGGGGCATGGACGAAATGCGCCAGCAGATCCAGGAGACCTCCAAGCGCATCAAGCGTCTCGGCGAAAGCTCCCAGCAGATCGGCGAGATCGTGCGTTTGATCAGCGATATTGCCGAACAGACCAATATTCTGTCTCTGAATGCCGCGATACAGGCGGCGATGGCCGGCGATGCGGGGCGCGGTTTCGCCGTGGTCGCGGACGAGGTGCAGCGGCTGGCGGAACGTTCCGCGGACGCAACCAAAGAGATCTCCGAATTGGTGAAAAACATCCAATCCGACACCAACGACGCCGTGGTGTCGATGGAGCACGCTACGCGCGGAGTGGTGGAAGGTACCCGTCTGGCGGATTCCGCCGGACAGGCGCTCGGTGAGATCGAGTCGGTATCAGACAAATTGTCGCGCTTGATCAACACCATGGCGGAAGCCGCACAGCAACAATCGCAATCCGCGACCACCGTCTCCGGAAACATGACGTCTATCCGCGACGTCACCAAGAAAACCTATACCGACGCCCACCAAACCGCCGAGCTCATCGGCAAGTTGACCAACTTGGCGCGAGAACTGCAGGAGTCCGTCGCCGGCTTTAAGATCCCGGCATGACCTCGACGTCCGCGTCGTACACAAGGGTAAATAAACAAGGTCATATTCGATGAGCGGACTCGCGAGAGTCGATCCGGAGAGCTTAGGATGGATACGCTCCGAGATCGACGTCACCCTCGGTCAGGCGCGCGAATATCTGGCGGACTTCGAGCCTACCCGCGACGACGGTGACGTGACGCCGTTTCGCATGGTTGCCAACGACCTTCATCAGGTCGTCGGCACGCTGCAGATGATGGAGATCGACGGAGCGGCGATGCTCGCGGAGGAGGTCGAAGCGCTGGCGGATGCGCTGGTGGATGACAAGATCCAGGCCGATGCTGCGAATACCAAGCTGCTGAATCGGGGACTCGGGGTGCTGTCGGATTATCTCGATCAGCTGCACAAAGGCATGCCGGACCTGCCGATCAAACAGATCGACGTCATCAATGAGTTCCGCGGCGCCCGCGACGAATCGCCGCTGGACCCCTTCGTACTCTTCCGTCCGGATCTGGATATTCTGCCGTCGGCCAAGAACCGATCGAGGATCGACGAAGAAGAATACAAGCAGTCGGCGCATCGTCTGCGAAAGGAATTTCAAAAAAACCTTTTGAACTGGTTGCGGGCGTCGAACGGCGAGGCCTTGCAGGGATTGGCCGCGGTGGTCGAGCAGATGTCGGAGATTGCCTATTTCGGTAAGGTTGCCCAGCTCTGGTGGGTTGCAGGCGCATTACTGGACATTCTCACGGACGATGCGGCCAACGTCACCGTGGAAAGGAAAAAGCTGTTGGGGCGTCTCGATCAGCAGATCCGCGCCCTCAGCGAGGAGGGCGAAGCCGCTTTGATTCACGCCTCGCCGGAGCCGCTGATCCGGCAGATGTTGTTTGAAATTGGCCGCTATCAGGGTTCGCT
>CAMYIN010000206.1 GCA_947258495.1 uncultured Gammaproteobacteria bacterium | reverse complement strand
TCCGCGCCGTCGGCGACCATGCTTTCGGCGTGCCGAAGGGCGGCATCCGCCGGCACGAACCGACCGCCGTCGGAAAACGAATCCGGGGTAACGTTCAATACGCCCATGATTGCGGTGCGCTCCAGATTCAGCGCACGATCCCCGCATCGCACGACAGTCACCGCCGGCATACTACTACCGAGGAAACAGGCAGTCGAACGCGTCTCCGATTTGGGGGGGGAATCCTATCCGGCCCGATATACGCGGTGTTCGCGCGCGCCACCGGGAGCGGCGCGAAACGCCGCCTTGACAAACCGCCGAATCCGACCGAGACGCCATGCAGATCGGAGCCAGTGAGGCGTGGCGAGACCGGCTGCGCCGCGCGCCAGCCGCGGTGTCCCGACCCCGGTCCGCGGAGCGTCGCGCAGCGGCGTGGTTCGATCTCGAGGTTCGATACCCTATCAGGGCTGATCGCCCGCGGGCTCATCCAGTCGCGGTTTGACCTTCGGCCGGTCCGGTTCTTGAGGCTTGCCCGATGGCGGGGTGGGCGTACCCCCCAGATCCGCGGGCGGCCTGGGTTGCCTGCCGGCCATGATGTCGTCGATCTGCTCGGAGTCCAGGGTCTCCCACTCCATCAGTGCCTTCGCCATGATCTCGACTTTTTCCCGATATTCTTCGAGGATATTGCGCGCCCGCGTGTACTGCTCGTCGATGATGCGCGTGATTTCCCCGTCGAGCCTCTGCGCGGTGCTCTCGCTCACATTACGATGGGTCATGACGTCGCGTCCGAGGAACACCTCGGATTCGTTATCGCCGTAAACCCTCGGTCCCATGTCTTCGCTCATGCCCCAGCGCGCCACCATTTTGTGGGCGATTTCAGTAGCCTGCTCAAAGTCGTTCGAGGCCCCCGTCGTCATCTGCTTCATAAAGACCTCTTCGGCGATTCGACCGCCCATCAGCACCGCGATGCGGGACAGCAGATATTCCTGATTGTGGCTGTAACGGTCTTCTTCCGGCAGCTGCATAGTCACGCCCAAGGCCCGACCGCGCGGAATGATGGTGACCTTGTGCACCGGATCGGTGTTTTTCAACACCTTGGCGACCACCGTATGGCCCGACTCGTGGTAGGCGGTATTCAGACGCTCGTGTTCCGGCATGACAATGGAACGCCGCTCCACCCCCATGACCACCTTGTCCTTGGCCTTCTCGAAGTCCTCCATATTGACCAGCTTCTTGCCCGCACGCGCGGCAAACAGCGCCGCTTCGTTGACCAGGTTGGCCAGATCCGCACCGGAAAAACCCGGCGTCCCGCGGGCGATGACGTTGGCGTCGACGTCGTCCGCCAGAGGCACCTTGCGCATGTGTACTTTGAGTATCTGCTCCCGCCCGCGGATGTCCGGCAACGGCACGTGGACCTGGCGGTCGAACCTGCCGGGGCGTAGCAGCGCCGGATCGAGGACGTCCGGGCGGTTGGTCGCCGCGATCACGATGACGCCTTCGCTGCCCTCGAAACCGTCCATCTCCACTAACAGTTGGTTGAGGGTCTGCTCCCGTTCGTCGTGACCGCCGCCCAAGCCGGCGCCCCGCTGCCGACCCACCGCATCGATTTCGTCGATGAAGATGATGCATGGCGCGTGCTTCTTTGCCTGTTCGAACATGTCCCGCACCCGGGACGCGCCGACGCCGACGAACATTTCCACGAAATCCGATCCGGAGATGGAGAAAAACGGCACCTTTGCCTCGCCCGCGATCGCCTTGGCCAGCAGCGTCTTGCCGGTGCCGGGGTTCCCGGTCATGAGCACACCACGGGGAATGCGGCCGCCGAGTTTCTGGAACTTCGACGGGTCACGCAGGAATTCGACGAGTTCACCGACCTCCTCTTTCGCTTCTTCCACCCCGGCAACGTCCTCGAAGGTGACCTTGTTGGTTTCCTCGGTGAGCATGCGCGCGCGGCTCTTGCCGAAGCTGAGGGCGCCCCGGCCACCGCCGCCCTGCATCTGACGCATCAGATAGATCCATACGCCTATGATCAGCAGTAGTGGGAACCAGTGAATCAATATCTGGCTGAATATGGAGGGCGACTCTTCCGGGCGCGCCTCGATTTCGACTCCGTTTTCAATGAGATCGCCGACCAACCCCCGATCATCGGGCGCGTAGGTCACGAATGTCTGTCCGGAAGAGGTTTCCGCATAGATATTCTGGCCTTCAATAGTGACGCGCTTTATCCGACCTTCCCGCACTTCCTGAAGAAAAGTCGAGTACTCGATCTTCTGACTGCGGGCAATTTCGCGAGGTGCGAAATTGTTGAACACCGCCATCAACACCATGGCGATCACCAGCCAGAGAATCAGATTTTTAGTAAGGTTGTTCAAAATAACACCATGCTCACACTTACACTGCTTCGAATCCGCCGGAACCCCGCTGAACCCGGGTTCCGACATACGGTTGACCAGCGGCCGCCGCCATTTGTTCCCAGCCACATTCTGCTACGGTTTGATCCCCCGCACAACACGCTCATAGAGACCTTTTACCCGACAGGAAGCCGGTGCCCAGCAGATAGACCTCAGGGCTCCGCGCACGGGAAGCGCCGGGTTTTCGGGCGGCGCACTGTTTGAAGTATAGAGCACAGCGGCGTCGAAACCCTTGCATATCCCCGCCCTCCCTGAGTTTGACCAGAAAGCGACCACCCGGTTTGAGTACCGTACACGCCAGATCCAAACTGTCCTCGAGCAGCGCCAGTGTTTTGCTCTGATCGACCGCTCCGATACCCGTTATATTGGGTGCCGCATCGGAGATTACAAGATCGGCGGAGCCTTCGGGCAGGCAGTCGATGATTTTCCGCTTGATATCGAATCTGGACATGTCCCCGCAGACGAACGTGACACCGGGAATCGGCGGCATTTCCTTGAGGTCCACCGCCACCAAAGTGCCGCCGGGCGAGATTTTCGAGTACACGTACTGCGACCATCCGCCGGGCGCGGAGCCGAGTTCCACGACCACCAGACCCGGGCGGAAGAGCCGGTCGCTGCGATCGAGTTCCATGATCTTGAACGTGGCACGTGTACGATAGCCCTGCGCTTTCGCCCTGCGCACGTAGGGGTCCCGCGCATGCCGCTGCAGCCAGTTATTGCGTTTGCGTTTTTTTCCCCGCACTATGTCGCACACCAAGCGCTGCGACAGCGCTCGATCCCATGCTGCTGACAAAAAAGCAAAAACACTATCTTCGCGGCCTCGCCCATCATCGAAAACCGTCGGTTACCGTTGGGGCGGCGGGCCTGAGCAACAACGTCATACAGGAGATAGAACATGGTTTGCAACACCACGAGTTGTTGAAGGTCAAATTACCCATGTCGAACCGGGCCGCTAGGCAGGAGATGGCCGGCACGATCTGCGATCTGACTGCCGCCGAACTTGTACAACTGATCGGTCGCACGTGCGTGGTGTACCGCGCGGCGTCGGAACCCGGGATCGTTTTCCCCGCTGGAACCTGACCAAGCCGATTATCGTGTGTCTACTGTTTTTTGCCGTCAATCATCATCCCTCTTACAAGCTCGTGGTCGCCGCCAACCGCGACGAATACTATCGTCGCGCGACGGAACCGGCACGCTTTTGGGCACCGGCTCTGGACGTCCTGGCCGGTCGCGATCTCGAACAGGGCGGTACCTGGTTGGGCCTGACGCGCCGCGGTCGATGGGCCGCGGTTACGAACTACAGAGAGGCCGGAACGCAGCGTTATCCCAGATCGCGCGGGCATCTGGTGCGCGATTATCTTTTCGGTGACCTGCCTCCCCAGGCGTACGTCGACAAGATCGAGGCGGAAGCCGAGCACTATGCGGGGTTCAATTTGATCGCCGCCGACGTCTCGGTAGTCGCCTACTACTCGAATCGGGGCGTGGGACCGAGAACGCTGGCCGACGGAGTATACGGTCTCAGTAATCACCTGCTGGAGACGCCGTGGCCTAAACTCGTGCGCGGCAAAGACCGGATGCTGCGGCTTCTCGAGGACGGAAATAAACTCGACGTTCAATTATTATTCGAGTTACTCGGAAATCGCGAGGTTGCGACGCAGGAACTCCCGGAAACGGCCGTCGGCGAAGAATTCGAAAGGCTGTTGTCGTCCGCGTTTATCACCAGCCCGGAATACGGAACCCGCAGTTCCACAGCCTTACTCGTGGACCGGCAGGACCGCGCGATGTTCGTGGAGAGAAGCTATCGCCCGTCCTCCGTCGACGCCGGCACAGCGGAGCTGTTTCACTCCTCGAGCCACCAATTCACGATTCAGCGTCTATAATTATCCAGATCGAGCCATAGGAGAAGTATGTTGCGAAAGCTATTGATTGCGGCGATTCTACTCCCGGTTTTGGCGTACGGAGGCGCCAAAGGTTATCTATGGTATTCCATCTACAGCACCATGGACGATTTGAAGAAGTCGCTGTCGGCATTCGCAAACTTGGAATACCAATCTATCCGCGCACCGCTCAGCGCTCCGTTCGGCGTCACCGGAATCAGCATTGAACCGCACATGGCGAATGACGTCGTCAGAATCGGTTCAGTGCTTGTACACAATTCCAGCATCCAGGATCTGTATCGGCTCATGCGCAGGGTCAATAATGAACAGATGCCCGAAAAACTGGAACTGTCGTTCAACAGGATTAACGTCGATCTGAGCGGCGAGTTACTGTACCTTTCGTCGAACGACCAGAAGATCAATTTTTTCGGAACGCCGCTGGAAGCGCTGGGATGCGGCGACCGTGAGTCATTCAGTCCCAACGACCTGGTGGCCATGGGCTACGACAACATAACCATGGACACCAAATTCAGCTACGAGACGACTCGAAGCAACAACGTAGATTTTTATCTCAAGTTCGGGGTGCGGGATGCGACGACTCTGGCCCTCGATGCCTCAATCCCCAGTGATCAAATGCCGCGCTCCAAGGAGAGCTTGATTTTTCAGACGCCCGAATTGATTCAGTTCTCGGTGAACATCGAAGATCAGTCTTTCAACGAGCGTCGGAATAAATATTGCGCGAATCTGCTGGGAACCCCGGTCGAGCAGTTCGTTGAGCGTCACGTTCAGGCAGTGAGCACGTACCTGCAGAATCGAGATATGCCGGTGAGCGAAGACGTGATCAAGGCCTATCGGCGTTATGTGACCGAGTCGGGAAATATTACGATACGTGCTAATCCCCTAGATCCGGTCGGCATCCTGTCTCTGGGTGCGTTGAACCCCCGGCAGCTCATCGAGTGGCTCGGCGTGGAACTCAATATTAATGGAAACGACATTCAGCAAGTACTTGCCTACGTACCGGACGAACCTCAAGCCGACGATGATGAGGGCGCGACACCCAAGATTGCACGCGATACCTATAAACCAACTCCCGTGAAAGAGCTTGGTCAACACGTCAACCGCTTACTCAAGGTCCGCACGCGCGACGGTAAACTTCATCACGCGTATTTGAATACGGTGGAAGGGGACATGCTGGTGCTGACGCGCGAAATGGTCGGTGGTTCGGCCACCTTCACCGTACCCATCGTGGAAATCGACGAGGTCAGAGTGCTTTATTGAACGGCGGATATTCAGTCCGCTCCGTACGCAGCAGATCCCCCTCCGCGTAAGATTCAATCTTCGCTATAGCGGATCTCGCTCAACACCGCGAGACTTCCACTCTGCGCCTCGATTCCTCGATGAAGGACTTGGCAGAATCACCAGTAGCAGCCCTAAGAGGCTGTTGGCCACGAAAAGAATGCTTGAAAGGGCGTGTAACGTGCTGAACTGCTGATGCGGCGGAGAACCCGCCACCAGTTCTCCGCCCGCCGCCAGCCGCAGCGCCGCCATCCGCGGTGAAAGCAGGTACTCGCCGACGATTGTGACAACCAGCATCGCCACCACGATCCACGTGCTCCACGAGCGCCGCCAACTCAACTTCCGGGGAACCCACCAATACAGGAGCAACAGACAGGAGCCGCACAGCAGACCTATCGAACTTACGTAGGTAAACAAGCGGCTGGCGATGTCTCCGGCCACACTTCTGCTGTCCAATAACATGAACAGCGTCGGCGCGACGACGTAGCCGACGACCCAGATCGCGCCCACCCAGAGGGTGACGAAAACGCGCTCGAGCGATATCCAGACGCGCTGAAGACGCGTGCTAATCGCAGTGGACCTTGAGTATTTCGTACACGCGCACCCCTCCCGGGGTCGTCACTTCGACCTCGTCACCCACCTGTTTTCCGATCAAGGCGCGGCCGATCGGGGAGCTGAACGAAATCTGCGCCTGCTCCAGATCGGCTTCCAGGTCACCGACGATCTGGTAGGTCACGGACAGGTCTTCGTCCACATCGTAGAGCTCGACGTTTACGCCGAAAACGACCCTTTCACCGAAATCCAGGCGGGAAGGATCGATGATTTCCGCCCGCGCCAGGTTGGATTCCAATTCGGCTATACGACCTTCTATGAATCCCTGCTGATTCCTGGCGGCCTCGTATTCCGCGTTTTCCGAGAGATCGCCATGGGATCGCGCTTCTGCGATTGCGTCGATGATCCGCGGCCGTTCGACGGATTTCAAACGCTTCAATTCTTTTTGCAGCTTTTCAGCACCCGCTGCAGTCAATAGTATGCGTGTCATATCGCCATCTGTTCATGCAGATCCTGTAATCGATTCACGGTTTCCAAACCGGCCACGCTGTGGGCGGCACACGCCGCCCGCGCCGCGGCCAGAGTCGTGAAATACGTCACCTTGTGTTGCAGTGCCTCACGCCTGATCGCATAAGAGTCCCTCAGGCTATGCTCGCCTTCGGTGGTGTTCACGATGAGATCGATCTCCCGATTTTTTATCATGTCGACAACGTGCGGACGCCCCTCCTTCACCTTGTTTACCGTGCGTACACTCAATCCCGACTGAGTCAGCACTCTTGCGGTGCCCCGGGTGGCTATGATCGCGAAGTTATTTTCCGCGAAATAGCGCGCTATCTCCACCACCGCCCGCTGATCGCTCTTTTTCACCGAAATAAACGCCTTGCCATGCTTGGGTATTTCGGCGCCGGCAGCGCGTTGCGATTTCTCGAAGGCTTCGCCAAAATTCGCACCGATACCCATCACCTCACCGGTGCTTTTCATTTCCGGACCCAGCACCGTGTCGACTCCGGGGAATTTTATAAAAGGAAACACCGCCTCTTTTACGGAGAAATAAGGGGGCACGATCTCGCCTGAGACTCCCTGCGCATCGAGGGATTTTCCCACCATGCAACGTGCGGAGATCTTGGCCAACGGGCGAGACGTCGCCTTGGACACGAAGGGCACGGTCCTCGACGCCCGGGGGTTCACTTCCAGCACGTAGATCTCATCGTCCTTGACCGCAAACTGGACGTTCATGAGCCCGACGACATTCAGTCCCAACGCCATCCGCCGGGTCTGATCGCGCAATCTCGTCTGGATTTCCTCGCTCAGACTGAAGGGTGGAAGCGAACATGCCGAATCTCCGGAATGCACACCGGCTTCCTCAATATGCTCCATGATACCCCCGACCACGACCCTTGCGCCGTCGCATATTGCGTCCACATCGACCTCGATGGCGTCGCTCAAGAATCGATCTAGCAACACCGGAGATTGATTGGATACTTCAATGGCCATACGCATGTAGCGGTCGAGATCGTCGCGGCTGTAGACGATCTCCATCGCGCGCCCGCCGAGCACGTAGGAGGGACGCACCACCAGTGGATAGCCGATCTCCTCCGCGACTTGCAGCGCCTGCTCGGCGCTGGAAGCGGTCCGATTGGGGGGTTGCCGAAGCCCCAGGCTCTGCAACAGTTTTTGGAAGTGCTCGCGGTCTTCCGCCCGGTGGATCGCTTCCGGTGACGTGCCGACGATGGGCGTTCCCGCGGATTCCAGATCCCGCGCGAGTTTCAACGGCGTCTGCCCGCCATACTGGACGATGACCCCCATCGGGTCCTCGCGATGCACAATTTCGAGCACGTCCTCCAGGGTCAAGGGCTCGAAGTACAGTCGGTCCGAAGTGTCGTAGTCCGTGGACACCGTTTCCGGATTGCAGTTGACCATGATGGTCTGATAACCGTCTTCCCGCAGCGCCATCGATGCGTGAACGCAGCAATAATCGAACTCGATGCCCTGGCCGATGCGGTTGGGACCGCCCCCCAACACAATGATCTTGTTTTTCTCTTCCGGCTCCGCCTCGCATTCGTCCTCATAAGTGGAATACATATAGGCGGTAGTGGCCGCGAATTCCGCGGCGCAGGAATCCACCCGCTTGAACACGGGGCGCACCCCCTGCCCGTGGCGCAGGGCACGAAAGGCCTGCTCCCCGATTCCGAGCAATGCGGCCAGGCGTCGGTCGGAAAATCCTTTGCGTTTCCATTGTCGCAGGCGTTCACGATTGATCTGCACACCCGGTTTTATCTCGTTCTCGATCTGCGTCAATTCCTCCAGTTCCGCGAGAAACCAGGGATCGATCCCGGTGAGACGCCGCACATCCTCTACACTCATACCGAAACGAAATGCGTCAACCAGGTACCACAGGCGCCGGGCGCCGGGCACGCGCAGCGCCTGCGCAAGAATATCGGCCGCATCGGGTTCTTCCGCGGTCGTTTGCGGTTCGAAGCCGTAGCTCCCGATTTCGAGGCTTCGCACCGCTTTCTGCACCGATTCCTGGAACGTGCGACCGATCGCCATCACTTCGCCCACAGACTTCATCTGCGTCGTCAAGACGCTGTCGGCGCGGGGAAACTTCTCGAAATCGAAGCGTGGGATCTTAGTCACCACATAATCGATGGAGGGTTCGAACGACGCCGGCGTGGTGCCGCCCGTGATTTCGTTGCGCAATTCATCCAGGGTGTAACCCACCGCCAGTTTCGCCGCCACCTTGGCGATGGGAAACCCTGTTGCTTTGGACGCCAGTGCCGAAGACCGCGAAACCCTCGGGTTCATCTCCACGATCACCATACGACCGTTCTCCGGGTTTACTGCGAACTGCACGTTCGATCCGCCGGTATCGACGCCGATCTCGCGCAAAACCGCGATGCTGGCGTCCCGCATGAGCTGATACTCCTTGTCGGTCAGCGTCTGCGCCGGGGCCACGGTGATCGAATCGCCGGTGTGCATGCCCATGGGGTCGACATTTTCGATGGAACACACAATGATGCAGTTGTCGTTGCGGTCCCGCACAACTTCCATTTCATACTCCTTCCACCCAACAATGCACTCCTCTATCAACAGTTCCCGTGTCGGCGAGGCGTCCAGGCCGCGTTCACATATTTCCACGAACTCCTCCTTGTTGTAGGCGATGCCGCCGCCGCTGCCGCCGAGGGTGAACGACGGACGGATGATCGCCGGGTATCCCACCATGGCCTGAACCTGAAATGCCTCCTCCATGCTGTGGGCCAGGGCTCCGCGCACGGTCTCCAGGCCTATGCCGTGCATGGACTTTTTGAACAGTTCCCGATCTTCCGCCTTGTCGATGGCCTCGCGGGTGGCCCCGATCAAGGCCACACCGAACTGGTTCAGGATGCCCTGTCTAGCGAGATCCAAGGCACAATTGAGACCGGTCTGACCCCCCATCGTGGGCAGCAAGGCGTCGGGGCGCTCGCGCTCGATGATCTTGGCGACCGTTGGCCACTGGATCGGCTCGATGTAGGTGGCGTCCGCGAACCCGGGATCGGTCATGATCGTCGCCGGGTTCGAATTCACCAACACCACGCGGTATCCCTCCTCCTTGAGCGCCTTGCAGGCCTGCACGCCGGAATAGTCGAATTCGCACGCCTGGCCTATGACAATGGGACCGGCGCCGATGATTAGAACGCTGCTGAGATCGCTTCGCTTAGGCATGCGAACCCAGCACTTCGACACTTTCGTCGCCGGCGCCGCGATAGCGATCGATCATCGCCACGAAGCGGTCGAACAGCGGTGCGATATCGTGCGGGCCCGGACTGGCCTCCGGATGACCTTGAAACGAGAACGCCGCTTTGTCTACGCGTTCGACGCCCTGGATAGATCCATCGAACAACGACTTGTGGGTCACGCGAAGCAAATCCGGCAGCGCCCTTTCGTCCACCGCAAAACCGTGGTTCTGGCTGGTGATGTACACCTGTCCGCTGCCCAGGTCCTGCACCGGATGATTGGCGCCGTGATGCCCGAATTTCATCTTTACGGTCGTCGCTCCTGACGCCAGCGCCAACAGTTGGTGACCGAGACAGATTCCGAACACGGGGATATCGGTTTCCAGGATCTCGCGGATGGCCTCGATTGCATAACGACACGGCTCAGGATCCCCCGGTCCGTTGGAGAGAAATACAGCGTCGGGCTTCTGCGCCAGGACCTGCGCCGCGGTCGTCGTTGCCGGCACCACGTGTACTTCGCAGTTCCTGTCCACCAGCATCCGCAGGATATTGTGTTTGATTCCGAAATCGTAGGCGACCACGCGGTAACGAAATTCGGCTCCGCTTCGATAGGCGTTGCTGTCCAAATTCCAACCGCCCGCACGCCAGGTGTAGGCGTCGCGCGTGGTCACCTCCTGCGCCAAGTCCATGCCCTTGAGTCCGGCAAACGCGCGGGCGGCGTCGATCGCGGTGCCTGCATTGACGGTCTCGCCGGCCACGATGCAGCCGTTCTGCGCTCCTTTTTCGCGCAGCAACCGCGTCAGTTTTCGCGTGTCGATGTCGGCGATTGCGACCACGTTGTTGTCGCGCAGATAGGCGCTGAGAGTCTGTGTCGAGCGCCAGTTGCTGACCACACGAGGCATATCCCGGATCACGAGCCCGGCCGCGTATACCGCGCCGGACTCGACGTCGTCCGGATTCGTGCCGGTATTGCCGATGTGCGGGTAAGTGAGGGTGACGATCTGCCTGGCGTAGGACGGGTCGGTCAATATCTCCTGGTAACCGGTGATGGCCGTGTTGAATACCACCTCGCCGACGGATTGTCCGTAGACACCGATCGATCGTCCCTCGAAGACAGTACCGTCTTCAAGCGCAAGTAGAGCAGCCTCGGTCACCACATTCCCCCGGGGTAGTAAGTCGCGCTAATCGGCTTTACGCCTCGGCCCGGGACACGCCCACGGCGCGTCCTCCTAAAAAAAGGGAGAAACCCGCGTGGTTTCTCCCCTAGATTCCGTAATCAGATGGCGAATTCATTAAACATCGGATTGTAGGGAAGTTGGCGACGGCGTTCAATGCGGACCGGCGCGCGGCGCCTGTCGCCGGAAACACGGCAAGCCCCCTGCGCCATGCCCGCCACTCGGACAGCGCCGCGCCCGGGCCCCTAGCGCAAGCCGAGGACGTCCTGCATATCGAACAACCCGCGCTTCCGGCCGGCCACCCATACCGCCGCACGCACAGCACCGCTGGCAAAGGTCAGGCGGCTGGAGGCACGGTGGGTAATCTCGACGCGCTCACCCTCCGCGGCAAACAGCACCGTGTGTTCGCCGACAATGTCCCCCGCACGCACGGTGGAGAAACCGATGGTTTCCCGGTCCCTGGCGCCGGTGCGGCCCTGTCGTCCGTACACCGCGCATCGATCCAGATCCCGCTGAAGGGCGGCGGCGACCACCTCGCCCAGACGCAACGCGGTTCCGGAGGGTGCGTCCACCTTATGGCGGTGGTGCGCTTCGATAATCTCGATATCGACGTCCGCACCCAAAGTACGAGCCGCAAGCTCCGTCAGCCGAAAACACAGATTGACTCCGACGCTCATGTTGGGAGTGAGCACCACCGCCACGCGTTCGCTCGCACGTTCGATTCGGCTTCGATCCCCGGGTTCCAGACCGGTGGTTCCAATCACCAGTCGCCGACCGCTGCTCTCGCAGAATTCCGCGTGGGCAACGCTGGCGCCGGGATTGGTGAAGTCGATCAATACCTCGTAGTCGGTGTTTCCCAGGTTATCGGTGACGGCTACTCCCAACGCGCCGATACCGGCGAGCTCGCCGACGTCGACGCCGATACAATCGCTCCCCGATTTCTCGATGGCGGCGACGACGTCGGCGTCTTTGTTCGATTGTGCCGCCTGAACTATCGCCCGTCCCATGCGACCCGCAGCGCCCGCTACCCCGATTCGTACCATGTCCGCTCCCGATGTCATGTCTGTGGAACTTACCTCGACGCGCTCGGCGCGCCCGCGCGTTTAGTGTATCACCGCTAAAGTGCGGAGCGGCGTAACGGCGTGCAACCGGTGTCTGTCGCCGATTCGCCCCGGGCCGCTATCGGGCGCCCACGGTACGCGGTATGCGCCGCAGGCGCCACCCCAGCGGGGCGACGACGACGGCGCTGAGCGGAACCGCTCCGGTGTTTACCCGCAACCAATCCAGCGCGTGGTGCGGTGCTCCGGCGGAAAGCGCCGCGACGGCGACCGCCGTTAAAGACACTGAAGTCGTTCAGCGCCTGTGTCTTCGCGCGCTCTTCGGTAGAGTACGACTCGGTGATCAAGGTATTTGCGCCAACGAAGCCGCGCCGAGCAGCATGATGCGCAAGTCGCCGAATCGCCGACCAACATGAATTCGAGCCGCCTTCCGAGACCGCCCATGAGCCGCGAAGCCGGTGCCCTGATCGGCATTGTCGACCGGAACTGAATCGCCAGCGGCAGGGCGGCCAACGTCTTGTTCGCCGTCAGCACCAACCCTATCAGTGCGAAACTCGCGATCAATAGCGAATTGCCGGTCATCATCAGCCTGCGGCAGAACATCAGTAACTAGATCTTGCTACCGCTACCGTCCGCCGATTATCAAATACGCAGTCGTTCTATGATTTCTGCCGATCGAGTTTCCGGCTGCGTTCGCGCGCAAGGGTGGGGAACGGCCGTCGATATACGGCGGTCCTCGATTTCCGGTCACGGCAGCCGCCGGAGACGCCGGCGTCGAACCCATTAACGGCCTGCGGATAATGGGCGGTTCGGCCGCGCGTGGACGCACAATCAAACGTAGTTCGACAACGCCGGACCGCGTGCTTCGAGCTCGTGATCAGCGCGCAACGAAGACTTCCGAGCGGTTGCGGCCCTTGCGCTTGGCGGCGTACATGGCCATGTCGGCATTTTGCAGCAGGGCCCTCGGGGTGTAGCCGTGCAGGGGATAATTGGCAATGCCCAAGCTGATAGTGATCTTGACGGACCGGCCCTGGCACTGAAACAGAGACTTATGGATCACTGCTCGCCAGCGGTCCGCGATTTCCAGCGCATCGTCGAGCTCCGTATCGGGAAGAATCAGAGTGAACTCTTCACCTCCGAAGCGGGCGAGATGATCACCATCCCGCATGTTGTCCATCAATTCGCGGGCGACTCCGCGAAGCACACAATCGCCGGTCTGATGACCGTGCTCATCGTTGATGTCTTTGAAGAAATCGATATCAAGAAGAATGAGGGACAGCGGTGTATGCTGCCGTTTGGATCGCTGGAGTTCCAGCTCCAGCAGTCGATAGAACTCCTCCTTGTTGTAGACGTTGGTCATTTGATCGTATTTGCTCCGCCGTTCGAAGTCGGCGCGCTCCGTCATCGCCGTGCGAAGCCGGGTCTCCACACGCTTGATCACCACATGCAAGAAAGCGACCAGGGAAACGAACGACAGAATCACGATAACGGCAAGATAGGCGACAGCCGTGAGGGTCCTGCCGGCGATGTCGGACGTATCGAAGCCCAGATACAACTCACCGATGCGACGTTGTTTAACGTCGCGGATCGTGAGCGTGCGATAAACAAGCCCGGCCCCCGTCAGGTACCCCCAGGCACTCAGCCGCATGTCGTTCCGGTGCACGACCGAATCGTCGAAACCTCCGAATGTTGCCAGAAGCAGCTTGTCCGGAAAACGGTCCCAGTCGCTGACACGCCCGAAGATCGCATTACCCTGCAGCCAGTTCTCACGCCGGAGTCGATTCTTGTACAGGGTAACGGCAAGCGATGTGTGGGAAATCCGATGTAACTGCTCGAAAAGATGATCGATCTCCATTCCAAGTTCCACGTATCCGATGAGATTGCCTTCGTGCTGCCAGGGTTTTACCAATCGCAGCGTATACGATCCGAGCACGCCAAGTTCTATCCCGAACGCGACGTTGTCGTCCTGCCGGGCGGTTCGCAGCGTATGACGGTCGATCACGTCACCGAATTTTGGCGGGTGGTGAACCCGCAAGAAATTCGTGGCATCCGTATTATGGTAGTAATAGTGCGTGACCCTGTGCGCTTCTCGCAGCGTGTCGAACAGATGTGTGGATCCCCGTAGCAGCGCATCGCGGTCCTTGCGCGCAAAAGCTTGCGCCAATTCTTGATTGGCGATCAGGGATTCGGCAAGTGCCTTCAATTTATCCGTTTCCAGTTGAATAAGCTGCTTGAAACTTTCGTCTATGGTGACGACGCGGTCGTGCACCGCAGTCTGGAGGTTACGAAGCGTGATGATCGAAGCGAATAGAAAGAAAAGGAGCATCAGCAGGCATATCGCCACCGACACCGGAGCGATGATGAGTCTCGACAAATGCTGGCGATCTGGAGGGATGCCCACGTGATCCTCCGACCCTCTACGTCCACGTTGTATCATTATTGGAATTAGCCCTTACTGGATTTTGGTGCCGGCTCGAGGGATCCTTCGTCTATACCTAGATCTATAGCATGACCGTTGCCACGTTTCCATCGCGTCCGGCGCGAGAAACATTGAAGATCGTCACCGAGAACGCCGCAGAACCTGGGCAAGTCGCAGCTACCCGTGAGTCCCCGCAGCGAAACGAGACGTGACCGCGGCCATCGTTGGAACGTGACGCCGAAGCAGGCGCGCGCCATCCAGATGCAGTTGCGAGATCGCGTTATCTGTTGCGACCGCCTCTCCAAAGTCCGGTTCGTTGCAGGCATCGATGTGGGCTTCGAGGACGGCGGAAGCACCGCACGGGCGGCGGTCGCAGTTCTACGCTTCCCCGAGCTGACCCTCGACGAGACCGCAATCGCTCGCAGGGCTACGGACTTTCCCTACGTTCCCGGCCTGCTCTCGTTTCGCGAAATACCGGTGATGCTGGCGGCGCTGCGGCGTCTCAAACGAAAACCCGACCTGGTGCTGTGCGACGGGCAGGGCTACGCGCACCCGCGCCGATTCGGACTTGCTTGTCACTTCGGTGTGCTCACCGACCTGCCAAGCGTCGGCGTCGCCAAGACCCGATTGATCGGTTCGCACGAACCGCTCGCCCCGGCCAAGGGCAGCCAGCAACCTCTGACGCACGACGAAGAAGTCGTGGGCGTGGTATTGCGGACGCGGACCGGAGTGCGGCCGCTGTATGTTTCTTGCGGCCATCGCGTCAGCACGCAGACGGCGGCGCGATACGTGCTCGCCTGCTGCACCAGGTACCGACTTCCGGAGACAACCAGGGCGGCTCACAATTTGGCCAGCGGAGGCGGAACGGATTGAGTCTCTCCGCGCACAGGCGCGGCAAATCAGCCCGGCCGGGTCGCCGACCCGCGCCATAGACAGCGGACACCCCTATCGTCGCAATGCCCTCGTACGATATCGCGAGGCTCGATTAATTGATTGTTGTTAACAGTTGTACCCCTCCCAATAACGCCGCATTGAGGCGACAATCAATGTCGTAACATGCGGTCGAAAAATCCATGCGGCATATACCTACCACGCACATGACAGGCTTCGCCCTCAGCTGGGTGCTGATACCTTCGGTTCTGGCGTTCCTGCTGACGCTCTGTGTTCACCGACATGTCTCCCTGATACAGACCGATCTGTCCGTGCGAGTTCAGAAACAGTTGAAACAATCGGGTTACCATCTGCAAGCGGTCCGCGTAGATGGTCGCGATGTGTTTGTCGGCGGCGCGGCCACCACCGTAGACGCCGATCGTATCGTCAGGATCGTAAGATCGGTGCCGGGTGTGCGCGAGGTCTGGAAGCATTTTCGGCTGGTGTCGCTGGAGACGTTCGATGTCGAGCCGCTCTCGCTCGACACTGAAAATCCCGTTAATGCGTTGGAATCGACATGGCCTACCTGATCGGTCAAATTCTGCTGTGCTTGCTTCTGGCGGCGGTACTCGGGCTGGTAATGGGATGGATCCTGCGTGCGTTGCGCGACCGCGCAGATATCGACCGATTGAACGAGGAACTGCACAGGCAACAGAGCGAACTTGAAGAGTCGGAACAGCGCAGGTCCCTGTTGCAGCGTTCGATTGAAGAGCTCGAGTACAAATTTCACAGGGACGAGGAACAATTCAAATCCCGTATCCAGCGGTTGGAATCCTATCAGGCGGAAGCCTCCTGGCTCCGCCGAGAACTGAATAATTCGAAATCCGCGAGCGTCGCCGAGATCAACAATCTGCAGGAGAAAATCAGGGCCCTGACTCTCCTCGCCCATGAAATCAAAGTTAGTGAGACCGTGATCGAGCGTCTGCAGAGCCAGTTGCGCACCCAGGCCGAAGCGAAACAAGCCCAGGTTCAGGAACTCGAGAATTACGCGGGCACACTCGATACCAAGCGAGCTCGGCTCGAAGCGGACAATCAGGCCTTGAACAGCACTCTGCAACAGCAAAATGCCGCAAGCGCCGAACTCAAATCGAAACTGCAACGCTTGCAGAGCCAGGCCAATTCAGAAGTGCGGACCTTGCACCGCAGACTCATCGACCAAAGCGTTTTACAACGCAAGATTCAAGAACAGCAGCGCATCATCAATGACCTGAAGAGAGCGCGAGAGGAACCGGATGCCGAAAAGCCCCGCACTTCGGGTGCGCGAGCGCCGACAACGGGCGCCGTTCCCACTAACAGGGGCAGGAAGAAAACCGAACGCCCGCAAAAGGCTGCGACACGGCAGAAAGACGACTTGAAAAAGATCCACGGAATCGGGCCGGTGATGGAACGGTTACTGAACGAAATAGGCGTCACCAGTTTCAAGCAGGTCGCGGAGTTTTCAGCGGAAGACATCCGCTGCGTGAAATCCGCCATCGGCGTTTTTCCGGACCGAATAGTAAGAGACGACTGGATCGGCGGCGCGAGGACACAATATGAAAAAAAATACGGTGATAAGCGCTAGTGGAGCTGTATCCATGGACCCCGTGATCGCCGACAGCGGCATCGACGCGGTGATTTGCCGCGTCGCCCGGAAGGCGGACATATCGGAGCAGGCCGCCACCGTCGCGGTTGACGAAGTATTAACCGCGGTCAAACAGAACCTGCCGCCCCGGATGGCGTGCAGACTCGTTGAAGTCGTGGCTGGGGAGAGCGAGTTTAAAGGGCATCGGATCCCCGCGATCCCCGAGTTGCGCCGGCTCGCCGAAACCCGGTGGCGTCAGTTGGAGCTCAACCTGACTTTCGACTGCGTTCGAAACACGGTCGCCCGACTCGGCGCACAATTCTGGAAAGAGTCGAAATCTCTCGCGCGCCGGTTACGCTCGGTGATCTCCCGAACCGGCTCCGCCGCGGGCCGATAACTCGGCCAGGGCAGCGACCGCCGCCGCTATCGTTTGCGTATGCGCGCCGATTAATTCGGAGACAACCGACGGCGTGACCGCGGCAACACCGGAAACCCGGTTGTCCGAGATTACCTTGTAGAACTGGACCACCGCGTCGCCCGGGAACGCGGCCACGCTCTCGCAGAGTCCGGAAGCCTCCATATCGAATACGTTATCGCCGGCGTACTCGATCTCGGGCTGCATAACCGTGCAAACGGATTTAGCAACACCGGGAAAGGATTCAATCGGTCTGATCGACCAAACGCGGCCTGTTTCCAGGTCCCTGACGCAGTGCGCCTGCACGCCGGTGCCGATCGCGAGAGCGCCGTGCCCGGCAACTCCGACGTTGAGCCAGGCCCGATTCGAGTCATCGCCGCTCGCTCGCAACTGCAGACAACAGGCGGCGGCACGACTCTTTCCCACACCGGTTACCATGAGCCGCAAGTCACCGTTTACGTACTCGCGCGGACCGTGCGCCGCGGCTCTCGGAATCAAGCGGAAATAATCAATGAGCGGTTTCGCCTCGCAGGCGAGCGCCACCACCAAATTGATCACGGGCTCATGCGCTCCACACCGGGCGTCGCGGTCACCAAGTCCTTCAATAGCTTTTGAAACAGAGTCAACTTTCCCGCGTATTCCGCGGCCAGGTCGTGGTTACCGCGTTTACGCGCTCCCGTCATGACGATCGCCGCCTTGCTCAGCAAGGTCTTCAGCGCGAGGACGTGGTCGTCGTACGACAAGACTTCGCTTCGAATCAGCTTTTCCAGGGCGCGAATACGGAAGCGATCCATCCCCCACCAGGCGCGGGACAATTGATCCGCGTGACCACCGTATTTCTTGATCATGGCATGGGGCAGGTAGAGCACCGGATAGCGGGCGCAGATCCGCAGCCACAGGTCGTAGTCCTCGCACGCCGGCAATTCTTCGTCAAAGAATCCAACGTCATCAAACACGCTGCGATGAATTAGCACCGACGACGGCGAGATCACACACCGGGGAAAGCATCGCTGAAGGATCCAACCCCCCGACTTCTGATGCTTCTTCATCGGGTTTACGCGACGACCGTTGCGAATCCAGATTTCGTTGGTGTGACAGATTCGGTAGTCCTCGTGCTGTTGCAAAGCTGCGGCTTGATGCTCGAGTTTGCGCGGCAGCCATTCGTCGTCCGAATCCAAAAATGCGATCCAGTCTCCGCGGGCCCGACGCAGACCGACGTTTCGCGCGCCGCTGACGCCCGATCGGGGTTGGTGCAAATAGATAGTCTCGGTACGGCGCGCGGCGATCACGTCGCCGGTGTTGTCGGTTGAACCGTCGTCGACGACGATGACTTCTGCCGCTGCAAGGGTCTGCGTAAATACCGACTCCAGGGCGCGCACGATCCGGTCCGCACGATTGAAGCTGGGGATCACGACGGAGATACGCATGGCGCCGATGCTATGGGGGCGAAACCGGGCTCACAACGGTGGATGACCCTCGGCCGCGGCGCCGTCCTCGGTACTGCCGAGATGTCGACGCCGAAGTGAAATCCGCGGATGCGTCGCAGCGGCGGCGGGCGCAATGCGGGCAAAAAAATTCTCCAATCGACCTACGCCGCTTTCGCGGCGCGGCCGAAAGGAGATGCGTCATCGCTTTTGGCGATATCCGTAGTACCAGCGGCTGTGCGTAGCGCCCACGTTACGCACCGTGTGCATCGCCCCCGCCGGTATGCAAACCTCTTCACCCGCTTTGGGTCGGATGGTGCTGCCTTGAAAGGTGATTTCTATATCACCTTCGATCAACATCATTAATTCGTCGGAGTCGGGTACGAAATCCTTCCACACCTGACCTGGGAGATCCGTCCATACGTCGCAACTGTAACCCCGGTTCTCCCATTCTTGTTTCAGCTCCGTGTGATCCATAGTAGCGCCCTCTGTGCCGCCGAACAAACGCCGGCGTATGTCGTTGTTTTCTTGCGGAGTTTTTTTTCGCCCTTAGATATATAAAAATTATCTATTTAAAAACAATAAGTTATATTCAATCACACGACAGTTTTGCTGCCGACCGACGGGGGCGTAGCTTATCCGCCTCGGACCCGGGCGTACAACCCTACGGAGCGCTGGTGAATAGCGCCCGAGACCCACCGAGACAAGCGCTTTGGATCCGGGAAAAACGCCACAGCGGGCCGCGCGGGGCCATTGACGCCGTCCGTGGGGCGTTCTATTAATTAATTATTTTTATAAGGACAAAATAAATTTTTATCAGTCGGACGCCAGCAGCGCCTTGATGGCGTCGCGCTCCTCCAGCAGCTCCCGCTCCGTGACCTGCATCTTTTCCCGGCTGAAATCGTTGCACGGCAAGTCCTGCACGATCTCGTAGCTCGCCCCGCGGCAACGCACGGGAAAGGAGTACACGATGCCCTCGGCGACGCCGTAACTGCCGTCGCTGGGGACCGCCATGCTCGCCCAGTCGTCGTCCGCCGTACCGCTCACCCAGGTGCGCACATGGTCGATCGCCGCGGAGGCCGCCGACGCCGCACTGGAAGCGCCCCGCGCCTTGATGATCGCCGCTCCCCGCTGCTGCACCGTGGGGATGAATTCGTTTTCCACCCAGCCACCGTCAACCAGTTCGGTGGCAGGCTGTCCGCGCACCGTAGCGTGATGAACGTCCGGGTACTGGGTTGCGGAATGATTCCCCCAGATGATCATTTTTCTTATGTCGGTGGAGTGAACGGCGGTCTTTGCCGCCAGCTGGCTCAAGGCACGATTATGGTCCAGGCGGGTCATCGCCGTGAAATGGGCGCGCGGAATGTCGGGGGCGTTCGACTGCGCGATCAACGCGTTCGTATTCGCCGGATTACCCACTACCAACACTCTGACGTTTCGGTCGGCGGCGGCGTTCAGGGCCTGACCTTGGGCGGAGAAGATCTTTGCGTTTTCGTGCAACAGATCATTGCGTTCCATGCCGGGCCCTCGCGGTTTGGCCCCCACCAGCAACGCGTATTTGGCGTCGCCGAAAGCGGTCTCGTCGTCGTCGCTGGTGATCACGTCGTGCAACAGAGGAAACGCGCAGTCGTCCAATTCCATGACCACGCCGTTGAGCGCGTCCATGGCCGGAGGAATCTCAAGCAGTTGCAACACGACCGGCTGCTCGGGACCCAGCATGTCTCCGCGCGCGATGCGAAACAACAAGGCGTAGCTGATTTGACCAGCGGCACCGGTGACCGCGACGCGAACGGGTTGCTTCATGGGATGTCTCCTTTACTGGTTGACCAAGATAGCGCAGTTTCGAAAGCGAGCCTCTGGCGGGAAACGGCGCGGCAGTTTACCGGAATTGCCTTACGAAGTTCAATGTTTATGGCCCGGCGCAGGCCTCGATCCGTCGTACTCCGGGCCCCGACGTGGCCGCGGCGGCCGCCATTCATGTTCATTAATCATGCGACTTTTCATATGCTTACGATGAGTCGAATGGCTACGACGGCGGCCGCGACGGTGCGGGCATGTTCGCCGGCGCGTGACAGTTTATTTGAAGTCTGGCGTGCCCAGAGTTTCAATCAACCGACCGATGAAGTGTTCACAACGGCCTAATTGATCCAGGCTGACGTATTCATCCGGCCTGTGCGCCTGATCGATGCTTCCGGGTCCACACACCACCGTGGGGACACCGATGGCGTCGTAGCCGCCCCCCTCCGTGCCGAACGCCACTTTGTGCAATGCATCGTCACCCGCGAGTCGCTGCGCGAGTCGCACGATGTCTTGATCGGACGCCGTCTCCAAGCCCGGAAACCGGGACAGTTCTACGAAATCGAATCCCGTATCGGCCGCTCTCTCCTGCATCTGCGGCTGCAGATGCTGCAGCGCGTACGCCCGCACCTCCCGCAGATACGCGTCCGGATCGTCCGCGGGTAAATGGCGAATTTCGAAATCGAATACGCACTCGTTGGGCACGATGTTCAAGGCGCTGCCGCCGCGAATGACCCCGGTATGAACGGTAGTGAATGGGACGTCGAATGCGTGATCGAATGGGCCCTCGACCCCGGTGCGCTGCGCGAGATCGGCGAGGAAGGCCACGACTCGTGCAGCGGTTTCCACCGCATTGACGCCGCGGGGGGCCAGAGAGGAATGACTGGCGTGGCCGCGGACGCGGCAATGGACGCTGAGTTTGCCCTTATGGGCGCTCACGACCCGCATCCCGGTGGGTTCCCCGACGATGCAGCCCTTGGGCTTTACCGCTTGCTCGGAGAGAAAACCCAACAGCGAGCGGACTCCGACACAACCGACTTCTTCGTCGTAGGAGAGACAGAAGTGGATCGGCAGCTCGAGCTCCGCCCGCAGCATGCGCGGGACCTGGGCCAGTGCAGCGGCGATGAACCCCTTCATATCGCAGGCCCCCCGCCCGTAAATGCGTCCATCCTTCTGCACAGCCTCCCAAGGATCGACACTCCAGTCCTGGCCCAACACCGGAACCACGTCGGTGTGCGCGGATAATACGTACCCGCTGCCTTGCGTCGGACCGACCGTGGCAAACAGATTGGCCTTGTTCCGCTCGCGGTTGTAGAAAAGCCTGGCGTCCACACTGTGCGCGGACAGGTAATCGCGCACGTATTCGATCAACGCGAGATTCGATCTATGGCTCGTGGTGTCGAACCCTATGAGCGTTTTCAGCAGCGCGCAGACTTCCGCGGACACGGGCGACGTGGTGGGGGATTCTTCGGCGTGGTCCATCGATGCTGTTTCCTAGTTTGGCCGCGAACACCTTGATCGGTCTGCGTATCCCCCGAGGAAACACCGACAACGGCGGGCGCTCGTCCGAGTACCGAGCAAGTCGAGACCGCGTTCGCCGGTCGAATACCGCATGCCGGCCACGAATATCTCGTCACTACACAATGGGCCAGCCCTCACGGTTCGTCTTTGGCAAGCCGTATACCCCCGAACTGCCAGCGCAATTCGGGTTGAAAAAAGTTTCTGTAGCTGGCGCGAACGTGCGAGCGCGGCGTGACGCAGGCGCCGCCGCGCAAGACCGTTTGATTGCACATGAACTTGCCGTTGTATTCGCCCACGGCACCGGGCGCCGGCCGGTAGCCGGGGTAGGCGGTGTAGGGGCTGCGGGTCCATTCCCAGACATCGCCGAACAGTTGGCCGGGGACGTCCCCGGGGCCGCCGTCGCCGGGACAGGGCGTGAGCACGCCTTGCTCGACAAAGTTTCCCTGCACCGGTAGACCCGCTGCAGCGTGTTCCCATTCGGCTTCGGTGGGCAGTCGCGCGCCCGCCCAGGCCGCATACGCATCGGCCTCGTAATAACTCACGTGCACGACCGGATCTTCGTCCGCGACCTCGCACATGCCGTGTAACGTGAACATCAACCACTCGCCGTCACGTTGCTCCCAGTATAACGGCGCACGCCAGTGCTCCGCACGTACGCGATCCCATCCGTCCGACAACCAGAACTCCGCCCTGGCGTAGCCGTCTTCTTCCATGAAGCGGCGGAATTCGCCATTGGTCACCGGGCGTTTGGCTAGGGAAAACGGTTCTAAAAATACGGTGTGGCGCGGCCGTTCGTTGTCGAAGGCGAAACCGTGAGGCTTGGCGCCGATGCGCGACTGCCCTCCCTCGTAAGATGCCCAGGTCTGGGACCCGTCGGGTTTCGCCACCCTCCGGGCGACGTCCCGGTATACCGGCCGCAGGGGGTTGCAGAAAAACAGATTCTTGACGTCCATGAGCAGCAGTTCCTGGTGCTGCTGCTCATGATTGAGTCCCAGATCCAGCATCTCCGCGATGTGTTCGTCCACGCCGCCTTCCAGCAGCGAAACCATCGCCGCGTCGACGTGACGACGATAGGCCATGACTTCGTCGAACGACGGCCGCGTGAGGAGACCCCGCTGCGGTCTGGGGTGCTGACGCCCGACGCTGTTGTAGTAGGAATTGAAGAGCACACGGTAGGCGTCGTCGAACGGTCGGTAATTCGGTGACCCCGTCTCCAGTATGAAGGTCTCGAAAAACCACGAGACGTGCGCGATGTGCCACTTCGCCGGACTGGCGTACAGCATCGACTGGGCGACACAGTCCTCCACGGAAAGTGGCGCACACAATTCCTCCGTGGTGGATCTTACCTGCAGGAAACGCTCGACGCTTGCCGATGCCGGCGAGGTATTCGATGGCGATTGCGCGACGCCCATGATCGAGACTCGTATGACGAAGTCGAGGAATCATAACATATCCCAAGCGGGGGTCCGGATGTCAGGACCCGCGGTATTCACATTTTACGAACGTGATCTCGTAGGTCCGCGGGCTGATATGTGCAATGCGAAAACCGTGCTTGCGCAGCCGATGGATGGCACTGATGGTGTGCTCGAACGGGATGGTAGCGTAACTATGATGGAATTCCACCGCCAGCTGGTGCACGACCGTATCACCTTTCAGCAGGTCCTGGATCACGGCGTATTCGCCTCCTTCGATGTCCATCTTTATGAGATCGACATGACGATGGCCGAGTCGTTGCACGATTGTTGCGATCCGATGTACGGGACCGGTAAACCGCGGTCTGTCGTAGTCCTCGGTGCGGTAGCGTTTGACCGGCGTATAGTGAGACGAAGCCGTCCTTCTGGGAGGGCGAAACTCCAGAGTTCCGTCGAAATCCGCTACACCGTAGTCGAAGAAATGGAACTTCTCGGGCAAAGACTGCGAAGCAATCCACGTCTTTGCCATAGGGGTGGGGTCGAAGGCGTGCACGTTTACGTTAAACGCATCGATCAGGGCACAATCGAAACTGATGTCGGTACCGACACCGAATGAATAGACGATCGAAGAGGCTTCGAGAGCTTGTGTACAAATGGTCCATGCACCGCCGGCTACTCCGAACGATTGTTTCGGCAGATCAACTTCCTCGTATACGCCGTGCCTGCGCAAATGCCAGCGCCGCAGGCGTTGTTTGGTAGCGCGAAACATGGAAGTGCGATCAGTAACCGGAACTTTAGGGCATTTCAATCAACGGCGCCGGTAATCCGAGCAAAGGCCGGTCCGTTGCGCCTGTTCTTACGACCATGGGCTTGCCTTCCGTCGCAAAGCTATAGCAATGACAATCAGTGTGTGCGCCGTCGGGCGTCGACCACGTTGGGCAACTGCGTGAGTTTGGAAAGCACCTGACTGAGCTTGTCGATATCGGCGACTTCTACGGTCAAGGTCATGTGCGCCAGATAATCGTGCTTACTGGTCTGGGTTGCCACAGCGGTGACGTTGATTTTCGCGTCGGCAAGCACCGACGAAACATCCCGCAGCAGGCCCTGGCGGTCGTAGGCGGTCACCACGATGTCGACGGGAAACGTGTCGTCGCCTCCCTCGTCCCACGAAACCTCCACCAGTCGCTCCCGCGCCCGAGTCAGCGCCCGCAGCACGTTGTGACAATCTTTGCGGTGGATGGTGACGCCGCGGCCCTGCGTGATGTACCCGACAATCGCATCGCCCGGTAGGGGGTTGCAGCAGTTCGCCATGTGCGTGAGCAGGTTGCCGACGCCTTCAATGCGGAATTCGCCCCGGGAACGCCGTTTTCGCGCCTCGGCGATTCGACGTACGCGGTCGTCGTCGCTGACGGGCGGCGCGCACAAGCCCTGCGCCGCGGCGATCGCGCGGGAGGGTTTGAGTTCACCCTCGGCGATCTTCGCGAGCATATCCTCCACCTTGTTGAATTTGAGCGTACGCGCCAGTCTTTCGAGATTGACGTCGGACAAGGCCAAGCGCTGGAATTCCCGTTCCAGCAACTGCCGTCCAGTGGCGACGTTCTGCTCGAAGTTCTCCTGCCGGAACCAGTGTTGAATGCGGGAACGCGCCCGGGAAGTCTTCACATACCCCAGATGCGCATTCAACCAATCCCTGCTCGGGCCACCGCCTTTCACGCTCAGCACCTCCACTTTTTCGCCGGTCTGCAGTTGGTAGGTGAGCGGCACGATGCGGCCATTGACTTTGGCGCCGCGGCAACGGTGCCCAACCTCGGTGTGTATGGCGTAGGCGAAGTCGATGGGCGTCGCCCCCTTGGGCAGATCGATGACGCTGCCTTTGGGCGTGAACACGTAGACCCGGTCCTCGAACACCTCCGACTTTATGCGATCGATAAACTCATTGGCGTCCGCCACCTCGTCCTTCCATTCGAGCAATTGTCGCAACCAGAGTATTTTTCGATCGATGTGGTCGTCGCCCTTTCCGCCTTCCTTGTAACGCCAATGTGCGGCGACGCCCAATTCATTGCGTTCGTGCATCTCCCGGGTTCGAATCTGAACCTCGACGGTCTTTCCCTCCGGACCTATCACCGCGGTGTGGATCGATTGGTAGTCGTTTCCCTTCGGGGTGGCGATATAGTCGTCGAATTCACCGGCGACGTGGGGCCAGTGGGTATGCACCAGACCCAGGGCCGCGTAACAGTCCTGGACCGAATTGGTGAGGATACGCACGCCGCGAATATCGAAGATGTGCTCGAACTCCAGGTCCTTGCGCCGCATCTTGTTCCATATGCTGTAGATGTGTTTGGGCCGACCCGAGACTTCGGCAACGATCCCGGCGGATTTGAGATCCCTGCTCAGCGAAGAAATGAAACCGTCGATATAGTGTTCGCGGTCCACGCGCCTCTCCGCCAGCTTGGAAGCGATCTGCTTGTAGATCTCCGGCTCCAAGTAGCGAAGCGACAGATCCTCCATTTCCCATTTGAGCTGCCACACCCCGAGACGATTGGCCAGGGGCGCGAAGATATCCAGGGATTCCCGGGCAATGGCGATCTGGCGGTCTCTCGCCAACGCGCGCAGGGTTCGCAGGTTGTGCAGACGGTCTGCGAGCTTTACCAGT
>CAMYIN010000205.1 GCA_947258495.1 uncultured Gammaproteobacteria bacterium | reverse complement strand
GTCTTTCACTATGCGGAAAAGCAGTCGCGAACCACACAGCACGCCCGCGAGTATCAATCCGTAAAGTATGAACACCGATCGCGGCACGTATTCCAGGCGCGTGACGAGAAAGATCAATAGCGCCACCAGCGTCGTCCCGACGACGACGGACTTCAATATGCGCACCAGGTCCGGCAACGACGTAAACCGCCACAATCCCCTGTGGACGCCGAATAACACCAGCACTGCGCCCTGCGCCAGTACCACCCAGGGCAGCACCAGGAACGCCTGATGCAGAAACTTGTCCGGAATGTCTCCGAGGTTGTACCGGAGCCAGTACGCGGACAGCCAGGCCAAGGGGATCATGAGCGTGTCGTGAAGCATGACCTGCCAGCGGTAGCGTATGCTTCGCAGGTGCTTTTTCAGGTTCGTCGATGCCGATTGCATGTCAACGGGATAGCGGGCGTTCTTTCTTGATTACCATATAAGCGAGAAGAGAAATCAACAGCAGCCCCAGCGGCATCCAAAGGTGTCCCGGACCGTAATGTCGCGCTTCGAAAGTCCCCAAGACGGCCAGTAAGACAGAAGTCACGGTGACGGCCGCCGTTACCTGGGCGTGACTCCAGCCGGCGATCACCGCTCGCTGGTAAAAATGTTCGCGGTGCGCCCGCCACACGACTTTTCTCTGGACTGTGCGTTTCACCAGGGTCAGGGTCGCGTCAACCAGGAACACGCCGAACAGGAGCACGAAGGCGCCCAAGGGTATCTGGTGAACCTTATTCGCGATCAGTGCGAGCACAGCAAATACGCCTCCCAAACTCAAGCTGCCGACATCGCCCATGAATATCCGCGCTGGTGACCAATTCCAGATCAAGAACCCTAAGGAAGCCGCCATTATTGCATAACTGAACATCGCCATCACATGGTCGTCGTACAGGGTGAACCATATGCCCATGGCGCAGCCCGCAACCGCCGCCTGGGAAGCGGCGATGCCGTCTATTCCGTCCATGAAGTTATACAGATTCGTCATCCAGAGGAACCACAAAATGGTGACCAGGGACGCCGTAATGCCCAGCGAAATCGAGTATCCAGCGACGTCCAGATGCTCGAACGGGCCCAGCAGCACAATAGCCGTCACGCCGGCCGCGCCCTGTATCCCGAGCCTGAGGACGATGTGCAGTCGGTGCCTGTCCTCGAACCACCCCAGAGCAGCCAGTGCGACGGTGACGAGGAGCAAGGCAGCGGTCGAGCGGTCCTGGTGGAGACCGAACGCCGCGATGATCGTCAGCACAACGGCCATCGGGATCACGATTGCCAGCCCGCCCCCCCGCGGCGTTGCAACGGAATGCGAGCTGCGTTCGTTCGGACTGTCGAGCATACCGACTCGCACGGCGTAGTTCTTCGTCGCCCATGTCAAGACGAGGGCGGACAGAAAACTGCCGAGAATGGTCACCACAAGAATCGGTATCGAGCGCGTCAAAGCGGCTGGATGGGGAGGTCTCTCTCGGGAATCGTCAAGAACCGGGACGGCGCGTACCCGAAATCGGTGTTGGCCTGCTCATGGCTGAAGCAAAGATCCTGGTTCATGCGGTCGGCGATATCCGGAGACCACGCCTGCCGGTCTCCGAGCACGGATGCACATCGAAGACCGACACGGTACACGCTCACGGGAAGGCGCAGCATGCGAACCGGGAGACGCAGGCATTGGAAAATACGAACCAGCATGTCCCGATACGTCAGGACCTCTGCGCCGCTGAGCGCGTATACCCGACCGACCGTTGCCTGGTTGTCGATGACTCGCAGACAGGACGCCGCCAGATCCTGGGCGTGCACCGGTTGTCGTTTTCCGCTTCCTGCGCCGGCCACGGCGAAAAACCGGTAGCGTTTTATGAATCGTGCGATGACGGAAATATTGCGGTCCCGGCCGAACCCGTACACCAGTGTCGGCCGGAACAGGGTCAGTGCGGCCCCCGCCTGGTGGCAGGTGTCCATACACCGCTGCTCCGATTCCTTCAAGACCTCGGCAAGCCGCCTGTCCCGCTCGCCGCGGGCCGCGACCTTGGATTCGACGCTGGTCGAGCTGAACGCCACCACCCGGGAAACGCCGCAATCGAAGAACCGTGGAAGATGCCGGTGGAGCAGCCACAAAGGCGCCGCGTGGATCAGCACCGCGGCAGCGGGCGGCGCGGACCCGTAGTGGGCGCGCTCGAGGTCCGCCGCGATCCAGCGCACGCCGGCAGCAGAGTTCGAGTCCGCCGCTTGCCGGCTCATCGCAAGGACCTGAAACCCCGCAGCTGCGAGCAGGGGTAATAGCGGATACCCCACGATACCGCTGGCACCCGTGACCAATACGGTACGCCCGGCGCTCAATTGCAGGGAAACGCGCACAGCGCGGGCTGCGCCGCACCGCGGTGGCCACGCAACATCGTCGGGCGTTGCGAGAACGACGCGGGTTCGGCGCCCTGTCCCGCTCCAGCCGCGCCGCCACGAGGATCTATGATTGCCGGCATCGTTCCGCTCCGTGCAGCTTATGGATTGTGGACCGCACCCGTGTTCAACACGCGTGGCAGCAAGCACACGCTCTTCACCAGGAACCGCACGCCGATGCCCGCGTACACCAGCCACATCAAGGGCCTGGGATATCGATCTCGATAGAACTTGTGGTAGAAACGAATCATTCCCCTGTGCATGTGCCAGTTGACTTTCCAACGCCTCGAGCCGCTGCTTGCGCCCTTGGCATGTATGACCTCGACGTCGGGTACGAACGCCACTTTGTATCCCGACGTCCAGAACCTCATGCACCAATCCAGATCCTCACAATGCAGAAAGTAGCCTTCGTCCAGGGCCCCCACGTTCCCAATCGCCTCCCCTTTCGCCACCATGAACGCCCCCGACACCGCGTCCACGAATTGCACACCCACGGCTGCAGACGCACCGCCGAAATCGAAATCTTGAAACGCCGCGCTGCGCGGGAACAATCGGGCCAAGCCGACGCTCCGGACAAAACCGGACCAGGGCGTCGGAAAACGGCGGCGGCAGGTCTTTTGAACTTGCCCGGCGGTATCGCGTATGGTGCAGCTTGCGAGACCGATGTCGTCGTCCCGCTCCATGGCGTTGATCACTTTCTCCACGCTGTCGGATTGCATCACGCAATCCGGATTAACCAGCACGAAGTAATCGCTCGACTCCGTCTTCAGGATCTGGTTGTTGGCGGCGGCAAATCCTCGATTTTCGGCGTTTTCGATGATCGTCAAACGACCGCTCCCGATACCGGCCCGGAGCGCATCGATGCTGCCGTCGGTGGAATGATTGTCCACCACGTAGACGGCCATGCAGACGCTCGAATCGATCAACGCCGCCACCGATTTCTGCAGCCACCCTCCGGCGTTGTAATTGACGACTATCGCCGTAACGACTTTGTCAGCGGATTCGGACATGCGCATCGATCGTGAGGGTTTGAACGCCGATCGTCGTCGGCAACGCACCCGCAAGACATTCGATAATAGGACTCAATGCCGAGAGTGCGATGAGAACGCGTTCAACCGACGCCCCTGCCGAAATACGGTTTCAGCAGTCCCTTGGCCAGTTGACGTCGGATTTGCGGCGTCGAAACGCGCTTGGAAGTCTGCACGTCGCGCCGTTTTCGCCAGACGCTTCCAATCGCTTTCAAGGCGTCCAGCTTTGCCCGCCAGATGATCCGGGCCCGTCGATGCAACGAGTAGTAGACCACGGAGACTAGATTCAACAGCAGGTGCTGAGGCAGATAAAGCCAGAAAAGGGCGCCCGGCATGTTCTTGACGTAAGTCCAGACCAGGTTTCGATGGCCATAGTAGATCGTGAAGTCGCTGTTGCGGCCGGTGGTCGCCGATCCCACGTGGGAGACCACGGCCCGGCTGACGTAGAGACATCGATAGCCGGCCAAGCGCAGGCGAAAACCGAGATCGACGTCTTCGAAGTAGCAGAAGAAATCCTCATCGAACCCGCCGATATCACGCAGTGCCTGCGCGCGATACAGGGCCGCTGCCGCGCAGGGTGAGAAGATTTCGCCGTCGCCGTCTACATATTGTCCGGCAGGCCGGCCGTGGTGCGCCCGCCAGGCAAGGCCCGACACGTGGTACACATCCCCGGTCCCGTCGAAGACGTTGTTGTCCGAGGCGTCGACCATCCGACTGCCGAACACGCTGTAGCCGGCATTGTGTGACGCCGCGGCGAGCAGTGCTTTCAGCCAATCGGGATCGGGGCAGGCATCGGGGTTCAACAGGGCCACCCAGGCCCAACCATCGTGCCCGCGAATCGCTATGTTGTTCGCCGTTGCAAAGCCGACGTTGCGTTCCATGCGTTCGACGACGACGGCGGGAAAGCGTTCAGCGACGTGGGCGAGAGAATCGTCGGTGCTGGCGTTGTCGACCACGACCACGCGCCCCGGAGGCACGGATTGAGTCTGCAGGGCCTCGAGACAGCGCAGCAGATGTTCCCCGGAGTTGTAATTGACGATGACGACCAACACGTCGCCACCGGAAAACCCGTCTTCGGCGCTGCGGTCGGTTGGCACTTTGGACAACATCGTACCGACATTCTCACTCGGATCGGAGAATGTCCTTGATCACGTACACTCGCTTGTCCTGCGTCTCGTGATAGGTGCGTGTCTGCATCTCCGCCAGAAGACCCATGGTGATGAACTGCAGTCCGGCGAAGATCAGCAACACCGCGAGCAGAAGGGCCGGCCGGTTGGCGAGCGGAACATCGAGGAAAAAACGTTGAATTATCAGGTACAACAGCATGATGGATCCGAACCCGCCGGAAATCAGGCCGAAAAAACCGAAGAACTGTAACGGACGACTCGAGTAGCTCAGCAGGTACTTGACGGTTATGAGGTCGAGGATCACCCGAAATGTGCGCGAAATACCGTACTTCGACACGCCAAGGGTCCGCGGCCTGTGGTGGACTTTCACCTCCGCGATGCGGACTCCCATCCAGCTGGCGATGGCGGGGATGAAACGATGCATCTCGCCGTACAATGCAACGTGACGCACCACTTCCTTGCGGAACGCCTTCAGGGTGCATCCGTAATCGTGCAATTTCACGTCGGTCGTGAAAGAGATGATCCTGTTGGCGATGATGGAGGGAAGGCGCCTGCCGAGAAAGCGGTCTTTTCGCTGATAACGCCAACCGCAAACCAGATCGTATCCTTCGTTTATTTTTTTCAACAATTCGCCGATATCGCGAGGATCGTTTTGTCCATCTGCATCCATGGTGACGATGACATCGCCGCGGGCGATATCGAATCCCGCCGCCATCGCCGCCGTTTGTCCGAAGTTCCGCCGGAACCGCACCACGACCAGGCGGTCGTTATCGGCCTGCAGAGCCGCGAGACGTTCATAACTCGAATCGGTGCTGCCGTCGTCGACGTATATCACCTCGTAGTCGAGCTCGAGGGCCGAAACCGCTTCGTGGATTTCCCGATCGACCTGCTCCAGGTTCTGCTCTTCGTTGAATACGGGCAGAACTATGGACAGATACACGCTTGTCTTATTTTTCACCAATCACCCGTCCTTGCATTTCACCCGCGTCGAGCCACGCGCACAATCTGTCCATGATGCGAGTATTGAACGATGCGTCCCAGGAAGTCGACCAACGAATACGGGCGCCGGCGACCCGCGCCTCCATGTCGTTGACCAGGGGAATCGCGCGCTTGAGCGTCTCCGCCACGCCCTGCACGGTCGCCTTTCCGGCCGCGATATTGGGAGAGATCTGCGCCAGTTTGGCGGCGGTTTTGTTCTCGCACTCGTTCGTCACCACCACCATGCCCGCCGCCGCCATTTCCAGCGGCAGCAGGCTGGGATGCGGGGTGTACATGAGCGAAAGACCCAGATCGTGCCGCACCAACAACTCCCGGTACTCCTTCAATCCCACTTTCCCCAACATCTTCAACTTGTTGCCGTCCGCCAGGGGAATGTCGCCGTGCTCCGTGCCGATGCCGAAAAACTCCCATGCGCCGTCCTTGAAGTCGCCGTCGGCAATGCACCGGGCCAGTGCCTGATATCCGGTCTCGAACATGTTGCGCGAAGCATGGGCCTCCGGGCGTGCGTAGAAGAGCAGTTTGCGTCCGGCACGCGGCACCGTGCGGATCTCGTCCTCGTCGTAACTGATCACCGCGTTCTCGAAGGACGCCGAACGATGGTCGTCGCCCGCCGTCGCGCCGACGCCGTGAGTCGCGAAATATTCGCGCAGCAGCGCTGTCGAGTAGAGACCGTAATGGTCGAGCTCGTAGGACTCCCGGGCCGCGGCGTAATAGGAACCCATGGAGAACGTAAAAGGCTCGTACTCCTGGATCAGGTAGACGAACGGCCCGGCACCGATCCGCGCCGCCACTTCGTGCGTGATCCAGGCCGTCCACCACGTCGTCGCGATAAAGCCGTCGTCGGGATTGAGCGCCAATCTGGTCTTCGCGCGAGGAAAACAATACGCGACCTCGAGGCGGTCGAAGATCTGCTCCAGGCCCTGGTACTGCGCGATGCTGCGGCGCCACAAGTCGGTATCGACACGGGTCTGGTCCACGAGTACAAATCGCACCTTGTATCCGTATTCCAGCAGCTTTCTGGCCAGATTGAATTTCGCGATATAGCCGCCATAGAAGGTCGCGAAATTGATCTCGGGGATAACGATATTGATCCGCCGGGGTTGACCGGGATCGACATCCAGCTCGAGCGGCGCCGTTTTTTCCTGCAGGCGATTCAGCACGTCGACGTGATAGTACGATTCCAGCGTGTGGCGTACCAGGCGCTTGACCGGCAACGCGAACCGCGAGCGCGCCAGTTTCCGAACAATGGAGCCTGTGAGCCGCTG
>CAMYIN010000204.1 GCA_947258495.1 uncultured Gammaproteobacteria bacterium | reverse complement strand
CGAAACACTGATTTCATAGTTGGGATCGATCTGTCGCTTGCTTTCGTTGCCGGCGGCCGCGACCAGTATGGTGTTTTCCCCGAACGCGGCGCGGGCACGTATCAGGCCCGCCAATTGATCAAACAATCGGGTATTGGCCCGGTAACCTTCCAAGGCAAAGGACGTCGCGAGGTCGGCGGGGAATCCGTCGTCGGTGAGTCGCTGCACCAAACCAGGGAAATCCAAGCCGAGGGACATCGATATCACGTGAGCGCCCTGATCGACGGCCCACAAGATTGCCTCGTAGATCTGGTCCGTGGACCCGGACCCGTTGCGGTCCAGTACTTTGCCGATGAGCGCCCGCTCGACACCCTGCGCGACCCCAATTCGCAGGCCATCCACCGGCTGCCCGAATACGGTACCGGCTACGTGAGTGCCGTGCCCCTGTCCATCACCGTCGCCCTCGCCGGTGAAATCCCGCTGCACCAGGTTGACGCCGCTGAAGGCGGCGTGCGCGGCATCGATGCCCGTATCCAAAACGGCGACGACCGTCCCCTCGCCGTTGAAAGGGCTCGCGGATGCGTCGGTAACGACAATGCCCCAGGTCTGTTCGCCATCGGACGCGCCCACGGCATCGGCGCCGGCGGTCGGCTCAACCAGTCGCGTGGGCATGACCGGCGCGATGCTTACGACTTCGTTGTCCCGCCGCAGATCTGTGAGTTCATGCTTGCTGAGGGATCCAATTTCGACCCGGGGATCCGGAACCGAGAACTCGAGCGCTTCCGTCGGCAGGCCCCGCGTCCCGGTCAGGGGATCGGAGGCCCTGGAACGAGCAGTATTGCGAAGCACGACGAATTTGTCTTGGAACATGACTGGAATACTCCTTTTAGGTATACGCGTTGCAGAACTTTCCCATTGGTGCTTGAAGCTTCGACCTTAGTCGTAACTCGAATACGAATCTGTGACTCTTCTCGAGTGCGCTGTGTGACTTCTTCCCTTGCTAAGACATTCCTATTCGGACTTCATTCAATCCGCGCCATGACTGCACGTACGAACGATGTCCTGATGCATTGTGCGCCCGCCGCTACCGTTCGTCTCGTTTCCATTACCTCTTGTCAATTAAGCTCTCGAAGCATCCCGTTTCCCGAAGACGATGGAAGACCGCTATTGCGTCAAAATAACGCAGCTTCTGGAAATACGCTTTCTATTTCGTGTCGTTTGTATCGTTATTTGCCTCTATGTGTTGTTTTGCTTACCTCGACAGGCCGGTACTTTTTTACAGAATGTATTCGCGTCATTGTCGTACCCTGTTACGCGCCAAGTTCTTGCGGAGATTCGGAACATTGTGAATTGCATCGTCTCTAAAGATTAAGATCACGGTGATGCATTCAGACTGTAGCGAATCCAGCAGTCCCGTCATCAACACTAATAAATTCTGCTACGAGCTGCGTTGATTTATGAAGGATTCAGCGAAATCGGCCGGCGATTCGCGCGACACCAGTGACGATGTCCGCGCCGCTGAAGTTCTGGTCAATCGAAATCGCCGTCAGGGTCTGGCGGTTTTCAATGAGCTTTTCCGAAGTGGCCGGCCACCGGAACCGCCGCTGCACGGATCCTACGCAGGTGGATTGGTCGCCGTCGATATAGCTCCAGGCGTAACCCAGGTCGCCGAGCTGCTGGCGTCATGGTGGATGCCCTGGAAGGGCAAGCATCTCAGCGCTGATATTTCCAGGGGGGACAATATCTTCGGCCGTCGATCGCGCTGGCTTTTTCGATTTCTCTTTCCCTTTTATCGCGGTGTCAAAGAAAACGATGCAGACACGTTTCGGGCATTCGAGTTCATTACGAGCGTCGACTCCGGCAAGGACGATCCGGACCTTCAGGTCCTGAAGATCGATTACGATTCACGTGAAAACCCCGCACTCACCATCCGCCGCATCGTTGACGAACTCGTACAGCTGGACGACGACGTCTATCTCGGCAAGATACATTTCAGATGGTGGTGGGGAAGCTGGAAAATGGTGGGATATTTCACTCTGCGTCCCAAGCGATAGCGCCAATCGGGCACAGCCTCGCTGACAAAGGAAGGTACTCATGGCGGCAAAAATTTCCAGCGCAACTCTCGGTGAAAACCTGCGTTTCAACCGGCTGCACGTAATTCCTTACCTATCGCGAGGCGTCTTTACCGAGAGTCCCTATTGGGTGAGTTTCTGGGCTCGACGCCAGCGGGATCCTCTGGCGGTGCAATTCATCGGCAACTTACGGGAGAAACACCAAAGCGACTTCATCTACGTTCGCATGCTGGCGAAGAAAACGCTGCTGGTGCTCGAGCGCGACGCCATAAGACACATCCTCGATGCGTCGCCGCAGAAGTACGCGGACCCCGAACCTAAGCGCAAGGGCATGTCGCGTTTCCAACCGAACGCTTTGACGATTTCCAGAGGCGACGACTGGCGCGACAGGAGGGTATTCAACATCGGCGTTCTGGGCGACCGGAGCGGTTCTCATCCTTACCTGGCACACTTCCTGGCGACCGTCCGCAAGGAAGCCGGCGACACGCTTAGCGGTGGCGCAGGGAACCTGTTGAACTGGCAGGATTTCGCCGAATTATTCACGCGGATCGCCCTACAGATCATTTTCGGCCAGGGCGAAATCGACGCCTCGGCCTTCGAAGCGTTGAAAAAGATGATGCGAGAGAGCAACCGCATGGTTTTCCTCGGCCGGAAGTCGAAGTATTTCGACGATCTCTACGCCCATCTGAATAGACACCTCGAGGCGCCGCGAGACAATAGTCTGGTGGCTCTGTGCGCCCAGGTACCCTCCTCCGCGAATACACGTATCGAAAATCAGATTCCCCACTGGATGTTCGCAATGAAAGATACGCTCGCCATCAACGTCGTGCGTGCGCTGGCGCTGATCGCAGCGCATCCCTCGGCGGAACAGCGAGTGAGAGAGGAGATCGATAAGTCCGACCTCACATCGGCGGCGAGCGTGGCGAACATGAAGTATCTGGAGGCGTGCATTCAGGAGGCCATGCGCCTCTGGCCTACAACCTTGATGTTGATGCGCGAGTCTCTGGTCGACGACCGCATTGGTGACATCGACATTTCATCGAAGACCCAGGTGATGATTCATAACGGGTTCAACCACCGGAATCCCCAAGCCCACGATTTTGCCGATCGCTTTTATCCGGAACTGTGGATCGGCAGCGAAGTCAATTATCACATAAACCACCTGAGCAACGGCCCCCAGGTTTGCGCCGGGAAGAGCCTCGCCCTCGACATCGGTAAGGGAGTGCTGGCAACACTGTTGAAGAACGACCGCTTTGCATTGGAACAACCGGCTCTCGATCCGCAACGTCCGTTGCCGCACGCGTACGATCACTACCGGGTCAAGTTCAAACGAAATCCGGCGGCCTGAAAGACCGGCGGACAGATAAAACGGAGGTATCTCATGAAGAAACAGGAACTGAGGGCAATATCCATCCTGGCCGTCTTCTTCTCGAACGTAATCGGCGCTGCGTTCGCAGACACTTCCGGAAGCGGTATCAGCGCATTGAGAGATTGCGCGAAAGTCGCGGCCCGGGGATTTCGACCCATCGCTGAATCGCGTGACGAGCGGTTCCTGGGGAAAGTTTCCAAAGAGACCGCCCATTGCCGCGGCGGTGAAAAGGCGCTCAAGTATCGGCACACGCCATGGTTGGATTGGCAAAACTACTGGGCGACCGGCGACGAAAGCACCAAATCGGGCAGGAGACGGGCGCTTACGACACTGGGCGAACATTTGAAATCCGACGGACGAGGCATCGACGGCGCCCTGCTCGACCTGGAATATCAACGAATTGAACTCATCAAGTTCAACCTGTTCGACAACCAGACCTACGAGGAGTACGTGAACGGTCGAAACGGCGTCGAAGGCCGCGCACTGAAGACCTGGGACGCCATGCGGCTGCCGAAAACGCATCCACGTTACGCCGACGTCGGCGGAGACGGCGTGCAGCGATGCCGGAACGAGTTGATTCGCTACCGCACCGTCACCGGCATATGCAACGACATCAAGAACCCGTTGATGGGGTCGAGCGAGCAACCGTTCGCGCGCAACGTCCAGTTCGAAACCACGTTTCCGCGATTGGGAAACAACGAGCTGGTGCGCAACCGGCACGGAGATCGCCTCGGTCTGCTGAAGCCCGACCCGCAGGTCATCAGTCGCAGGCTGTTCACCCGCAAGCAGACCGAACCAGAACTGTGCCGGGAGGGACAAGGCCTGCCCGATCACTCCAAAGATGCGCACTGCGATTACAAGCCGGCGCCGTTCTTTAACGTTCTGGCTGCGTTCTGGATCCAGTTCATGACCCACGATTGGTTCTCGCACCTCAGGGAAGGCCACAACACCTCCGAAATGATGGAGACGGGCTGCGCCACGCGGCCGGTGGACGGTGAGGAAAAGGCGCTGACCGAGGACGAAGTGCGCGCCCTGGGCTGCCGCCCCGGCGACCGCATGGAACGGTCCTATTTTGCGGAGACCGAGCCGCCTCGAAGCTTCCGCCACAACGGAAAAGAATATCTCGCGCGGGCCCCGAGAACGACCGCCAACACGGTGACGGCTTGGTGGGACGCGTCCCAGATCTACGGCTACGACGAGGTCTCCCGCAGACGCGTGAAAAGAGACCCCGAGGACCGCGCCAGGCTGCTGATGGTGAAGCGCGGCGACCGGGCTGGACTGGGAGAGCAGCTCGGTTATCTGCCCTATTTCGAGACTTGCGACCGGGCGCAACCGCAGCAGGCCTGCACCGCCGATCCCATTCACCCGGCGTGGAAGGGCCAGGAGGCCACCGCGTTTCCAGATAACTGGACCATCGGCATGAGCTTCTACCACAACGTCTTCGCGCGGGAGCACAACGCCTTTGTGGCGGAATTCCGCAAGAGGACCGCGAAGACCCCGGACGCGGATTCGGGCCTGCGCGACCCGGCGAATCCGGACGCGGCTGTCGCCTACAAGGACGTCACCGACGACGCGTTGTTCGAAGTCGCGCGGCTGGTGGTGTCCGCGGGGATCGCCAAGATCCACACCATCGAGTGGACCACGCAGTTGCTGTACGACGAACCGTTGTACCTGGGCATGAATTCCAACTGGTTCGGCCTGTTCCAAGACAGCAAGCTGGTGGGTAAGGCGCTGGAGAAGATCGTCGTCAACAGTCTGGCCCAGAGCACTGACGCCAAGAAGACCACCGGCTGGTATTCCGTGTTCGCCTCAGGTCCAGGAATATTCGGACTCGGAAGCCGAGTGTACGCCGACACTCCTTCTTTCTCGAAGGTCATCAAAGGCAAGAAGGATGTCTGGGCGCTCGACAACCCCGACCACGTCAACGGGGGCATCAACCACTTCGGATCGCCGTTTAATTTCCCCGAAGAGTTCGTCACCGTCTACCGGCTGCACCCGCTCGTGCCGGATTTGATCGAATACCGTCGCTGGGACAATCCGAACGAGATCAGGAAAAAAATCGCAGTGGTGAACACGTTTCGCGGCAAGGCCACCGAGGCCATGGACGGCGGCGGTCTCGCCAACTGGGCAATCAGTATGGGGCGCCAGCGCCTGGGCCTGCTGGCGCTGCAGAACCACGGACAGTTCCTGCAGAACCTGCAGATGGAACGGCTCGACACGCCGACCAGGAAGATCGATGTCGCCGCCCTGGACTTGATCCGGGACCGCGAGCGCGGCGTCCCCCGGTTCAACGAATTTCGCCGCCAGTACGGCCTCAAGCAGCTCACGAGCTTCGACGATTTTGTCGACCAGCGCCTGCCTGAAGACTCCGCGGCGCGAAAAGATCAGGAGGAACTGGTCCGTATACTGCGGGAAGTCTACGGGCAGCACAAATGCGACGCCTCCAAGATCATCACCGAAGCGCAGCGCAAAGACGACGGCACCCCCATCAACGACTGCCTGGGACACGCGGACGGCAGCCTGGTGGACAACATCGAGGACGTCGACACCGTGGTCGGCTGGCTCGCGGAGTCGACGCGCCCGCACGGATTCGCCATCTCCGAGACCCAGTTTCAGGTGTTCATCCTCAACGCCTCGCGACGCCTGTTCAGTGACCGATTTTTCACCTCCAGTTTCCGCCCCGAGTTCTACACCCATCTCGGCGTCGCCTGGGTGAACGACAACGGACCCGACGGGAGAGTCATGGAGAAAGGCGCGCCCAACGGCCACAAGCAGGAGGTATCGCCCCTCAAGCGGGTGCTGTTGAGGACCATACCGGAACTGGCCGAAGAACTGGAACCGGTGGTCAACGCCTTCGATCCCTGGGCTCGCGATCGGGGCAAGTATTACTCGCTGCAATGGAAACCGCGACCCGGAGCGGATTCGGACGAGGCGTTTTAGTCCCGACGACGCATCGTCCAGACAACGGTCATTTCAACAAGGAGGCGCAATGGGGATGGCAGCGGAGACAGCACACAGGAGGATCTGGCGTCGAGCAGGGATTACGGTCGCAATAGTCGTCGTCGTGGTGCCCATAGTGTTCGTCATTGCCCTCGCGGTGCGGTTTCTTCCCGACCGCGCGGTGGTCTACGACGCACCCGAGGACCACTTCAAGTACGGGTCCACCGGCGGCGAGCGCAACTGGGGCTTTCCCTACTGGATCTGGCGCGTGGCCCCGGAGGTGTGCGCCGATCTCATGCCCGACAGACGCCCCGGCGACGTCGGTTACGAGTCGTTCGGCATGTTCTACGAGGACGGCGAAGACCTGCCCGTGGGGGTCTCTAAACGCCGCCACCTGGGGATGGACCGGGTGTTCCTGAACTGTGCCGCGTGCCACATCAGCACGGTGCGCGAGACCGCCGATGGGGCGCCGCGAGTGGTCGTGGGGATGCCCGCCAATACCTTCAATCTGGGTGCGTTCCAGAAGTTTTTCTTCGATTGTGCCAAGGACCCCAGGTTCAACTGGAAACACATCGTTCCCTGGATCGAACAGATCGGCGGCGACCTGGACCTCATCGACCGTTACCTGGTCTACCCCTTCGCCATCTGGTTGATGCGGGATCTGGTGCAGCTCATCGAGAGCCGCTTTGCGTTCACCGAAAGACAACCGCCCTGGGGGCCGGGCCGCGTGGACACCTTCAACGCCGCCAAGGCCAAGTTCAACTACCCCTGGGACAAGGTCCCGGCGCACCAGCTCATCGGCACCACGGACTTTCCCTCCATCTGGAACCAGCGCAAGCGCAAAACGCGGGAAGACGGCGAACCCATGGAGCTGCACTGGGACGGCAACAACGACAAGGTGGAGGAACGCAACCTGAGCGCCGGGTTCGGCACCGGCGCGATTCCGCCGGTCACGGACCACGACGCCATCGGGCGCCTCGAGGACTGGCTGCTGGACCTCGAGCCGCCGGACTTCCCCTTCCCCATCGACCGCGACCTCGCGGCACGCGGGGCACCCATCTACGCGCGCTACTGCGCCGCCTGCCACGGCAAGAACGGCGACGATTTCAGCGGCGAATACGTCGGCAAAGTGGTGCCCATCGAGGAGATCGGCACCGACCGCTGGCGCATGGACTCGTACACCTACGACCTCGCGGTCAACCAGGCGACGCTGTACGCCGGCTACGAAGAGCATCGATTCACGCGCTTCCGCAAGACCTACGGCTACGCCAACATGCCCCTCGACGGCATATGGCTGCGCGCCCCCTACCTGCACAACGGTTCGGTGCCGACGCTGCGGGACCTGCTGGATCCCAGCGCCCTGCGGCCGGCGGCGTTCTATCGCGGCAACGATCTGTACGACCCGGAGAAAGTGGGGTTCGCGTCGGACGTGTCGCAGGAAAACGGAAAACGCTATTTCAGGTTCGAGACCTCCGTGGCGGGAAATTCCAGCCGGGGTCACGAAGGGCCGGCCTACGGCACGGAGCTTTCCGCGGGCGACAAAGACGCCCTGGTGGAATACCTGAAGACTTTTTGACGCCGCGGGGGCGGCGGGCGTGACAGTTTAAATAAGGAGAAGCACCCTGACCATGAGAAAAAGCAGAACGTTGCTCGTCATCCTGGCACTCGTCGTCATCGCGGGCGCCGCCGTCGGCATTACCGGCTGGTACAAGCTTCTGCGTGAAGAGCCGCAACCGGCCTGGGTAACCGCCACGCCGGAGATGCGCTTCAAATACGGGTCCATCGGCGGCGAGAACGACGCCGGCATTCCGTACTGGATCTTCCTGGTGTTGCCGCGCATGTTCCCGAACTATCTGCCGGGCCCCGGCGGTTACGCGTCCCTGGGCGTGCCGTGGGAGCAGGGACAGGAACTGCCGGTGGGCTTCACCAAGAAGGTCATCGGCTTTCCGCGCGTCGCCAACAACTGCGCCGTGTGCCACACCACGGCATACCGCACCAAGAAAAACGAGAATCCCACGTACGTAGATGCGGGTCCCGGCCACACGGTAAATGTCGAGGGGTTCTTCAAGTTCTTCATCGACTGCGCCAAGGATCCGCGTTTCAACGCCGACAACATCCTCTACGAGATATCCCAGGAAGTCGAGCTCTCCTTTCTGGACAAGCTGATCTACCGATTTCTCATCATCCCCATCACCAAGCAGCGACTCATCGAACGCGAGGAGCAGTTCGCCTGGATCTACCGCGACGATTTTCCGGATTGGGGACGGGGGCGCGACGACGCCATGAACCTGACGAAATACTTCATGATCGAATCGCCCATGGACGACACCTACGGGCCCACGGATATGCCGTCGATATGGAACCTGAAGAAGAACGATCCGGAAGCGATGACCATGAACTGGGACGGCGCCACCCACGACGCCTATTCGGTAATCATGGACTCGGCGCTCGGCCTTTTGGGCGCGGAGCCGAAGGATCGGGACGAGTTCCTCGAGCACGTCGACTGGCTCACCGAGTATCTGCGCAACAAACCGGCGCCCAGGTTTCCCTTCCCCATAAATCGGCCGCTCGCCGCGCAGGGTGAAAACGTGTTCCAGCAAAACTGCGCCCGCTGCCACGCCAGCGAACGCACCGGAACACCGGTACCGGTCGCGGAGGTCGGCACCAGCCGCGCGCGCCTGGAGACCTGGAACGCGGAGGCCGCGGTAGCCGGCAACAAGATCGTCCTTGCCATGGGTATCGAACGCCAAGGTCTGGTGGAAGACACCATGATCGGCTACATCGCCGCGCACCTCGACGGCATCTGGCTGCGCGCGCCCTATCTGCACAACGGCTCGGTCCCGACCCTGCGGGACCTGCTCGAACCCCCCGCGAATCGACCCAAGATCTTCTATCGCGGCTACGATCTTTACGACCCCGTGAACGTGGGATTCGTGTCCCAGGGGCCCGATGCGGAACAGGTCGGCACGGTACTCGACACCAACGCCAGGGGCAGCAGCAACCAGGGGCACGTATTCGGAACGGACATGCCGCCGCAGGCAAAAGAGGCCCTGATAGAATATCTGAAGACACTCTAACACCTCGAGCCAAACGAGGGCATCCATGCCACATCATGTCTTTGTCGTGATGCCGTTCGGAGAAAAGGAAGGGATCGATTTCAACCGCGTGTACTCGGACCTGATCCGGCCCGCGTTGGAAGATGCGGACTTGGAGCCGTTTCGCGCCGACGAGGAGATCCTGCCCGGCGACATTCGCGCCGACATGTTCCAGGAGCTGCTGATGGCCGATCTGGTGGTGGCGGAACTCTCGATCAACAATCCGAACGCGTGGTACGAATTGGGCGTTCGGCACGGGCTGCGCGCGGGAGGCGTGATACAAATCCGGTGCAGCACCAACGCCCTTCCCTTCGACGTGTGCGTAGACCGGACCCTCCATTACCATATCAAGGACGGCGTGCCGGACCCGCAGTTTCTCGACGCGGACCGGCTCGCCCTGGCCACGACCGCGCGCACCACGATGGAGTCCTCCCGGGGTCGTCGCATCAGCCCTGTCTACCAATACTTGTCCTACTTACAGGAACCGGACTGGAAGTCTCTGCGCGTCACCGGGGCCGACGATTTCTGGAAGAAACAGGAACGCTGGGAGAGCCTGATAGAGATTGCGCGCAAGAAAAAGCGGCCCGGAGACATCCTCGTTCTCGCCGATGAGGCGCCCACGAACGCCTTCAGGATGGAGGGCTATCGCACCGCGGGAAAAGCGCTGCGCAGCCTCGGTCAGTTCGCCTTTGCACTGGAACAATACGGCAAGGCGTTGGAGCTCGATCCCGATGATTTGCAGTGCGCGCAGCAGAAGGGGGTCATCCTGGGGCGGATGGGCAGGACCGAGGCGGCGGACGAATGGCTCAGGGACCTGCTGGAGAAACACCCGCACGACGCCGAGACATGGGCGCTGCTCGGCCGCATCGAAAAAGACCGCTGGATCGCGTCGTGGTGGAGCAGCGGAAAAAACCGCGAACAGATGCGCGCCGACGCCGCCTTCGAGGATGCACAGCTGAAAGCGGCGATCGAGGCCTACAAACAGGGGTTTCACTTACAACCCGACGATTACTACGCCGGCATCAACGCCCTGGCGTTGTCCTACGTGTCTGCGCGGCTCAACGAACAAGAACCCGATGACGACGAACTGAAGGCCATGGAGGGCGGCGTTCGCTGGGCCGTCACCAGCGATCTGCGGAACGAAACCGCGCGCAGCAAGAATTACTGGGCGCGCATCACTCTCGCCGACCTCGAGCTGCTGTGCAGCGATACCGAGACCGTGGCGCGCGCCTATAAGAATGCGGTCGTCGCCGCCGACGGTGACTGGTTCGCACTGGACTCTTCCCGGCAACAGTTGATCTTCATGCGGGATCTGGATCTGCGCCGCGAACAGGTGGACGTGGCTCTGGACGTGCTGGAGCGCGCCATCGCGAAGCAGCAGAAACCCCTGGAGGCGTGGACGCCGCGCAATGTCTTTCTCTTCAGCGGACACATGATAGATGCAGCCGACCGCCCCACGCCGCGCTTTCCCGCGGACCGGGAAAGCGTTGCCGCAGCCGCCATCGAGGAGCGACTGGAATCGCTGCAGGCGGGAGCGGGGGATCTTGCCATGTGCGGCGGGGCCTGCGGCGGCGATCTGCTGTTCGCGCGAGCATGCCTGAACCGGGACATGCGCCTGGAAATGCGGCTGCCTTTCGACGTGCCCAGATTCCTGGAAAAATCCGTCGCTTTCGCCGGAGAACACTGGCGCGACCTGTTTTACCAGGCGAGCGGCCACGTGAACACGTCGGTGTTGATCATGCCCCAGGAACTGGGCCCTACGCCGCACGGCGTCAATCCCTACGAACGCGCCAACCTGTGGCAGCTCTATTCCGCAATCTCCTGGGGACCGGAAAAAATACGCTTCCTGTGTCTTTGGGACGGGGAAAGCGGCGACGGCACCGGCGGAACGGACCACATGCTGGAAAGCGTAAAGAAACGTTCGGGCAGGGTATACGTGATCGACATCCATGCACTGTTCAAGAAGCGATAATCCGCGGATGAAGGCCTGCGGAAGAGCGGCGCCCGGCGCGGACGGCACTAACACGGGTAGGCGGGCCCGATGGGGTGAGCAGTCCACGAATACTTCCGTCCTGGGATGGGGAATACTGAAGACACCGTGAACCAGGACGAATACCTCCGCGACCGGCTGGACGACCAGATCGACTGGTACGGCGGCAAAGCCGCGTGGAACCAGAAATGGTACAAACGGCTGCAGGTCGTCTCCGTGCTGGCGGCGGCATTGATTCCGTTTCTCTCGGGATATATGTCGGAAGAAATCCCTGCGGTAAAACTCACCATTGGCGGACTCGGCTTTTTCGTCGCCGCCATCACCGCCTTGCTGGGTTTGTACCGTTTTCACGAAAACTGGATAGAGTATCGCGCTGCGAGCGAGGCGCTCAAAGGTGAAAAGTTCCGCTATCTGACCAGGGTTGCCCCCTACGACGGCAACGATCCCTTTCCGCTTCTGGTAACGCGCGTGGAATCACTGCTGTCGGGCGAGAACGCCAACTGGGCGCGAACCGCCGCAGGCGCCAAAGGCGACGTACAAACACCGAGTTCCAACTCGGAGCCGGAGTGAATGCGTCCTTGCCGTTGTTCGCGCGCGTCAACTTGAGGCAATATGCAGACTGTCATGAGCGGAACGCAAACATTCGGACGGCCTGGAGTATCATAATACAGCCGCGCCAATCCACCGACGGTCCTATTCAACGACACCCCTGCAAACAGCGTTGACCGATATATTCATCAGCTACGCCAAGGAAGACAAAGCGGCCACGGAGGCACTGGCGACGTTGTTCGAAGAACAAGGTTGGACCGTCTGGTGGGATCGAGACATCCCTTTGGGACTGCCCTTCGACCGAGCCATCGAAGAAGCCCTTGTGGCCGCGAAGTGCGTCGTGGTGTTGTGGTCTCAGGTATCCGTTGACTCGGACTGGGTACGCTCGGAGGCGGGAGAGGCTCACCGGCGGGGAACCATCATCCCGGCGCGCATCGACGACGTGCCTCTGCCCTTGGCCTTCAGCAGGATTCAAGCGGCGGATCTGACCCGCTGGAAAGGCGAGTCGGATTCGCCGGAGATCCTGCAGCTGCTGGGACAGGTCGAAGCTCTGCTGCAGAGCTCGGAACCAGGACCGGCCCGGCGGGAACCCGGAGCGCGGCGGACAAAGCCCAGAAAGATCCGCCGCATCGTGCGCGTCGTGGCGGCGCGGAAACCACTCTACCTGTGGCTGGCGCTCGGTGGTGTAACGGTATCTCTGCTGACCATATCGGTCATTTGGTGGCGGCTCGGACTCGAACTGCCGGAAACCAGACCGCGCGACCTCGCGATCAGACCGCCCGCCACCTCGCGCCCGCTTCCGGCGGAGGTGCAGGCGCAGGTCAAGACCCTGCTGGAACTCGGAGAATCCCATCTGGAAATCGGTTTTCTGATCGAGCCTCCGGGCAGCAACGCCTACGAAAGCTTCGACCAGGCGCTCAGGCTCGACCCGGAAAATCCGCGCGCCAACGCGGGGATACGGCGAATCGGCGACAAGCTCGTGGTCCTGGCGACGCAGACACGGGATCGCGGCGACATTGCCCGCAGCACCAACCTGGTGGACGAAGGGCTTCGTAGACTGCCCGATCACGCGGGCCTGTTGGCGCTGAAGCGCACCATAGATGCGGAACGCGTACCAACGCAACGTTGACCTATGCCCGTGACCGCTTGAAACCGAGCAGAATCTTCCTCAGTACGGATCGAAGTGTTCCGACCACGATAGTCTTTTTGCTCTGTGCGGCGATCCTTGTCGCGGGATGCCAAACACCAGCGGCGCGCATGGATGCGCGGGCGGCGGAATCGAACCTGGTGCGAGAAATCCTGCAAGGCAAGGGTTACCGGCATATCGGCTATGTCTCACGGCGGGGCGATGCGGACGTGCTCCACGTCTACCTCGGCGGCGACGGCACTCCCTGGCTGCGACGCCACCGCGTTTCCACCGATCCCACGCCGCGACGCGCCGTCATGCTGGAGCTCATGGACATGGACCGCGCCCGATCGATTTATCTCGGGCGGCCCTGCTATCACGGACTCGCCAACGACGCGGGCTGCACGCCCTGGCTGTGGACGCACGGGCGCTACTCGGCCGCCGTGGTCGATTCCATGGAGGCGGCGCTGCGTTCGCACCTTGGCAGCGCGCCGACACCACGACTGCGATTTTTCGGCTACAGCGGCGGCGGCACGCTTGCGGTACTCCTGGCGGCGCGCTTCCCGGAAGCGGATACCGTCGTCACCGTGGCCGGAAACCTGGACCTGGACGCCTGGGCGCAACATCACGGTTACAGCGCACTCGCAGATTCCCTGGATCCCGCGTCCCGGCCCCCTCTCGCGCGGTCGGTGCGTCAGCTTCATCTGGTTGGGGGCCGCGACACGCGCGTGCCAGCGGCGCTCATCGAGCGCTATCTAAAAAGGCAGCCTCGAGGCGAAGTGATTCTGTTCCCCGACTTCGACCACTCCTGTTGCTGGCGGGAAATCTGGCCGTCCGTATTGGCCCGCATGCCTTGAACCGCAGCTACGAACTGCCGCCGCGCGTGCCGCGGCAGGCGTCCAGTCTGTGTGGACCGGGGCCTACTCCGCCCCCTGACCGAGCTCCCAGCGGAAGCCCGCGGTCACAACCCATTGACTGACGTCGTCGAGCCCGAGGACGGTGTCGACGGCGATGAAACCCGCCTTGCCCCCGGCGAACTGAAAGCTCAAACCGCCGCCGGCTCGGAAATAATCCGAATCGAGCTCGTCGCTTTCAATGCTGAATATCGTCGGTGACCCCGACGCGCCCCCCTGCACGAAATTCTCGCTGAAGGGATCGAACGCGAAACGCGCTTCCACGTTTTTGCTCTCGTCCTCGAACTGGTGTATCCATTCCAGCCTTCCATAAGGCTGCATCACACCTCGGGCGGTGCTAACAGCCTTGGAGACCTGGAGCCCGAGGGTCGTCGTCAGGGATTCGATGTCCTGTTCGCTGATCTCCAGGGGCATGCCGCCGCCGGGTTGGCCGGGATTCCGCATCCTTTCCCGGAATCCGTCGACGTCACCGTCGAGATAATCCAGGCGGCCCGAGACGTTGACGGTCCAGCTCTGTTTGTAGAAGTCTTTGCCGACCCCGACGTGGGCGAACACCTGCTCGCCATCGGTTTCCCCGATCGCCGTCTGCGCCACGGGCTGACCCGACACACTGTACCGGATATCGCGCTCGGTATCGTAATCGTTGTTGCCGTAGCCGAGGGATCCTTCCACATACAGACCGTCTGCGCGGTAGGCGGTCCCATAACCGGTCAGGGTGTAGCCGTCGGTGTCGACCTTACCGCCTATGCTGTTGCTGCTATTTCGATCGATATCGGCATCCGCCTGCATGACGCCGACCGAGACCCCGAGAAAGGCGTTGTCCTTGATGCGATAGTCGATCCCGAGGGTGAGGTCGTAGGCGTCGAAATCGAAACCCGCTTCGCGCGTGGTCTGGTCCTTGTCGCCGCTCGAAACCGAGCCGTTGACGAACACGCCGAGCCGACCGAAGTCGTCGCCCGCGGCACCGCCCGATTGGTACTGCAGCGACAAGGGCGCGTCGGATTCGTAGGACCGCGGCGCCTGGAGCGCAAACGCCGAAAAGCCCGCGCCCGCGGTGCGCAGGATGCCGAGCCGGGCACCGATCCGCGCCAATTGAACGGTCCCCAGCTGGACCGCGCCCGTCGTCATGGTGAAGATCTCATCCGCGGTGAGTTGGCGCAGCTCCGCCGACAAATCGTCCTCACCGCCGGCTTCGGCGATGATATCGACGCATCGGTCTCGCAGATCGCGCTCCAGACCGACCAGCGGATTGGAACTGTTGTCTTTGGCGACCAGCTGCGGACACAGGTCTTCGATCGAGATCCCGATATTGACTTCGTTGGGGTTGGAGCTTTGATCGATAGGTCCGACGAGCACGTTTCGGCGGGGGCTGTCGTTGGGATTGTCCGCGGCCGTCGCCGCGGAACTGTACAATCCGCCGGCAGCGGCGCTAAGGATGAAGATAAATCTGATCGGGGTGTTGTGATGCGTGCGCAAACAGCGCGTTGCCCATCCGCAAGTCTTGTTCCGCGTTTCTTCCTGCATGACGGCAGCTCCTTACTATTTTGTCGTTGATCCGTTACGGCTCAGTGGCGCGTAGCTTAACGCCGTCACTACACCGCAGTAAAGACGCCGCATCGCCGTCGTCGTCGCACCATTCGTCGGTTACAGACGGTCATCCAGACAGAAACTTTTCTCCGCCACTCCAGTCTAACTGTTGTTTCTGCTCAAGAACGGATTGGGTCTCAAGGGGCACGGAAATGAAAAATGCATTCCCAAGGTCGGTAGCCGAGTGGTCGGCACTCCTGCTCACCACCGCAATTTTCTCCTTCGCAGCCCTCATCGTTCCCACCCCTGTGTGGCCTGCATCCTCCGCAAGGGACGCCGACAAGCTGCTTGTCGTGGATTGCATGCTGCCGGGCCAGGTCCGGCGTCTAGGCAGCGGCGTCACTTACTTGACCCCACGACGCCCGATCAAGACCAGCGCCTCCACGTGTGAGATCCGGGGCGGCGAATACACCGCTTACGATCGCGCGAATTTCGCTACGGCGTTGAAAATCTGGCTGCCGCAGGCCAAGGACGGGGACGCGAAAGCGCAGACCTACGTGGGCGAGATCTTTGAAAAGGGACTCGGAGTCGCTCCCGACTACGAGACCGCGGCGGCGTGGTACCGCAAGGCCGCGGAACAGGGGCATTCGGCGGCGCAGATAAACCTGGGCTCGTTGTACGAGAGAGGATTGGGCGTACCGCGCGACCCCACCGAGGCCCTGAACTGGTTCCGCCGCGCCTCCGGCCTGGTCGGCGACACGCTGGTGTTCGCCTCCACCCTGCAGGAAACCGTAAGCGCCAAAGACCAGGAAATTGCGACGCTGCGTGCAGAATCCGAGCAACGCCGCGCCCAGGCGGAAGCTCTTACGCAAAAACTCACCCAGGCCGAACGCGCGCTCAAGGAAAGCAAGCGGGACCTGCGGTCGACACGATCCAAGCTCGGCGAGATCCGCAGCCAGCTGCAACGGAATCAAGAACCCGCTACGGACACCAGAGCCAAGGAAGCCGAGCTCAAGCGGCTCCAAGACACGATCCAGCGGCGTGACGCTGAGCTCGAGGCCCAGCGCGCGAAGATCGCTTCCATCGAATCGAAACTGGCGCAACGCGACGCGGCCGTAGACAGGCTACAACGCGACACCGAGCAGCAGCAGGCGCTACTGCAGAAACAACTCAGAACATCGGAGCGGGAGCTCGCCGACTTGCGGTCGTCCCTGGAACAAGCGGAGCGGCAGCTGCGTGGCTCGCAGGCGCAGTTGCGCCGGGAAACCCGCGACGCGGCCCTGTCCGAAAAGCTCGAGCTGGCGGAACAACGAAGCGTGCAACTGGAGGACCAACTGCGCGCACACGAAGCCCACACAAGAACGCTGCGCCGGGACCTCGAGGAGGCGCAACGCAAACTCGATCTGACAAGAGCACAAATGCAGCAGGCGGGAACCAAGGAATCCGAAGTCACCGCACGGTTGGCGGAGACCGAGACCGAAAAGCGGCAGATTTCGTCCAAACTCGAGGGCGCGAGGGCCCAGGCGCGAGCAACCCAGGATCTCCTGGTCGAAGCCCGCACCGAGCTCGCCCGAGCCTTGAGTTCAGCGCGGTCTGACAACGCGTCCCTGGTGCGGCGCATCGAAGCGCAGGCGGCGGATAAGGACCGAATGGAGGCACGCCTTCTGGCGCAGGAGCAAGAGCGCGAATCGGTGCAACAGCAGATTGCAACACTGCAGCAGGACCTCGCGCTGTCCAAACTGGAAAGCGAGCGGCGACAGAATGAGCTGCTCAGTCAGAAGATACGCTTCGACGCCGAGCGAGAAAAGCTGCAGCAGGCGCGCAATGGCTTGATGGCGCAACTCCGCGAGGAGAAGGCCGACAGCGAACGGGAACGATCCGCGATGGAGAAGAAACTCGCGGAACAGGAAGCGCGTTACGCGCAAGCCCTGAAGGAACAGGAACGCAGGGTCGCCGAGCAGGAACGCCTTTACGACGCACTCAAGGAACAAATCTCGGGGCAGGATCGGGAGCCCGAGGAAACTCTTGCTGCGGCGGGTGACGGACCGACGATAGAACTCATCGATCCCCCGCTCGCTTTCATGCGCGGCACGGAAAACCCCTTCGCCACTTTGCGTTCCGATATCGACTACAGGGAGATCGTAGGACGGGTCACCGCGCCCTCGGGGCTGCTGGCGTTCAGCATAAACGACCGAAACGCCGAAATCAGCGACAACGGGATGTTCAAAATCGAGGTTCCGATCGCCGACGAGGAGACACAGGTGCGATTGGTGGCGGTGGACACCCAAGGTCGGCGCAGCAGCCTGGATTTCGTGCTGAAACGGCAGGACGTGCAGCCCGTCGCAGTGCCGGAATCTGGACGCCCGCAGAGGCCTCTAAAGGTACCGGGACTCGGACGTTACCACGCGCTCGTCATAGGCAACAACAGTTACAAGGGCGGCATGCAAAAACTCAGTGCCGCCCGCAACGATGCGGAAGAGATCGAGAAAATCCTGAAACAGCGCTACGGTTTCAAGACGAAGTTGCTGTTGGACGCCGACCGCTACGAGATCATGAGCGCACTCAATGCGCTGAGAGAGAACCTCACCGACGACGACAATCTGCTGATCTACTTTGCAGGTCACGGCGTAATCGAGAAGACTGCCAGCGGAGAGGCTCGCGGATACTGGTTGCCCGTTGACGCGGAGCCCAACAACAACGCCAACTGGATTTCCAATACGGCGGTCACGGAAATCATTGAAACTATTCCTGCGAAACACGTGCTCATCGTCGCCGATTCGTGCTACTCCGGTACATTGTCGAGCGCCCCAGTGGCGCGCGTGCTGCCCGACATGCCCACCGAGGCGAAACTGCGGCACATAGGGGTCTTGGCCAAGGCGCGCGCGCGAATTGTCATTGCATCCGGCGGCCTTCGACCGGTCATAGACCATGTCGGAGGCAAGCATTCCGTGTTTGCGCAGGCGTTTCTCGAGACGCTGCAAGGGAATCCCGAAGTCATTGATGTCTGGGGTCTTTATCGAAGCATCCGAGAGAGGATGCAGCGGGTGACGCGTCAACTGGGGATAGACCAGGAGCCGCAATACGCGGCAATGAAGCACGCCGGACACGGCGGCGGGGTGTTCTTCTTCAGTCCGAGTTGAGTTGGATCGCCGTCAGCCGCACAATGCGGCACATTACGTGACCTCCGAACCGCTACTGTGCCGTGACATACGCGGTCGCACGCTTGCAGAATAAGGACAATTACTGCGAGACGTATCGATGAAATCACGCTTCGCACATACCGTCCTCGCGGTGCTGCTTCTACCGACCCTGGCCGGGTGCACGCTGACACAAACGTCGCTGCAGCTGCCCGCCGAGCCGCTACCGCGGATAAAGCTCGACACCGCCGAGGCGTCGCAGCGGCTTGCCCGCGCCCTCACCTACGCCACCGTCTCTCACCAGGACCCGGGCGCCACCGATCCCGGACAGTTTCAGGAATTCTACGGCTACCTCGAACGCGCGTTTCCACGGGTGCACGCGGTCATGCAGCGGGAACGCCTCGACGCGCACAGCCTGCTGTACACGTGGAAGGGTCGGGACCCCGCGCGCAAGCCGGTATTGATGCTCGCGCACACCGACGTGGTCCCCGCTGCGCAAGGCAAGGGAAAACACTGGCGGCATTCACCGTTCGAGGGGCATGTCGGCGACGGCCACGTCTGGGGGCGGGGCGCGCTCGACGACAAGTCCGCGGTGATGGCGATATTGGCGGCGGCGGAGGAACTGCTGACCGGGGGGTTTCAACCACAGGCGACGATCTACCTGGGTCTTGGCGGTGACGAGGAAGTGGGCGGCACGCACGGGGCGCGCGCGATCGCGCAGACACTGGAGAAGCTCGGCGTCAAGCTGGACTTCGTCCTGGACGAAGGCGGCCTGCTGACCCAAGGGATCATCCAGGGGGTCTCCCCACCGGTGGCCCTGCTAGGCATCGCGCAGAAGGGCTACGTGACGCTCGAGTTGACGGCTCGAACCGAAGGCGGGCACGCCTCCATGCCGCACCCGGACACCGCGATCGGCGTATTGCTGGCGGCCATCAGGCGGCTCGAATCCGAGCCGTTCCCGCTGCGCTTGACGCCCGCGGTCAGGGAGATGTTTCGCTACCTCGCGCCGGAGATGCCCTGGTACCGGCGTATTCCATTGGTCAACCTGGGCTTCTTTCCCTTCGAACGGGGCCTGCTGCGCAAGCTTGCCGAGAAACCATCGACCCGGGCGCTGGTACACACCACGACCGCGGTCACCCGCATAGAGGGCGGGGTGAAAGAAAACGTCCTGCCCACCCGGGCCACTGCGACGGTGAATTTCCGCATCCTGCACGGAGAAAGCGCGGAGGGCGTGCGCCGGCACGTGGAGCGGATCGTCGACGACATGCCGATCGAAATCGCGGTCTCCAAGACATCGGCGGAACCGTCCGCCGTATCGGCAACGGATTCGCCCGCTTTCTCCCTGTTACACCGCGTCGTGCGCGGGCTGTATCCCGATGCGGTGGTGGCGCCGTATCTAGTGGTCGGAGCCACGGACTCGCGCCACTACGCGCACATTGCAGAAAATACCTACCACTTTCGACCGCTGCTGCTCCGCGCGGAAGACGTGGACCGCATCCACGGTATGGACGAGCGTATTTCGTTGCAAGACCTGACCCGGGGCATCGCGTTCTTCGTGCATCTCATGCGCGCGCTTTGACATCGCAGCGCGGTGCCGATCACGCGCCGGGGTTCGGCGCTTGCAGCATGTCCACCGTACCGACCCCGGCGTCGTCCGCAGTGCGATCCAGGGTAGTCAGGAAGCGAGTGCGTTTGTTGCGCGGATTGTCCAGATAGGGTCGTATCTGAAACAGCGCGAGCCTGCCCTCGAGATAACCGAATTCCACGTCGGCCGGCACCGGCTTTCCCGAAACGTCCCGCAACTCCGGATAGTCCAGCGGCAAACGGCGGGCGAGATCGACGAGTCGGCGAACCTCCTGCTCCTCCAACACCGCCTCCGCGCCGCTCGCCGCAACTCTGTCCAGCCCTCCGTCGGCGCGCAGCACGCGCTTGCGCGGCGCGGTGGCGTGCGCCAGCAATCGTATCCGCCCGGAACTCGTATCGATGCGCAACTCCTCCGCGGCCTGCCCGGCCACAGCGCCGCCGATGCCCTCGTTGACGGCGATGGACAACGCGTCCGCGCTGCCGTTGTCGATGTCCACGGTGACCAGGACGCCGGATTTTTCCACCGGCACGCTGCGCATCAACAGCACCGAGGAATAGACGTGTTCCGGCGTGGTCATGTGTCCCTGACGCCAGGAATAGGCGCGCTCGCTGAAGGGCGACGCCCAGACTCGAAGTATTGCGTCGACGACGTTGTCGAATCCGACGACGTGCGGCACAGTCAGATTCAATCCGGCGCCGCTGAACCCCGGAAGGTCCTCGACGTTGGTGTCGCTGCGGACAAAGACGCCGTAGCTTCCGTCAATACCGAAGACATCCCGCATTTCCGCCCGGAGTATCGCCAGAAAGGCTGCATCGATATCCCGTTCCAGGATCCACTTCCGCACCGTGGACAAGAACCGGCTCGTGGCCGCGCCATGCCGCCGCGGGTCCGCCCGCAGGCCCGCGAGTTCGAGATATTGAGTTTGGATCCACACGAACATCGTCGGTCCCCCCGGCCACGCCTCGAGTTCGAGTTGGGCGCGAAAAACCCCGAACGGAATCACCACTGCCGGCGCCACGGTGCCGGGAAACCGGCGCCTGAGCTCCGCCAGGTGTGCCGCTTTGGGCCCCACCGTGCGCCCCGAGTCCCCGGCCCGTATCCGCTCCAGGGTCAGCGGGCGGCGAGTGTCGAGATCGAGTTTGCTTCGCTCCACCCGGATTCGGGGTTCCGCCGGCGCGCGGGCGGCGCCGAACAGGGCGTCCCAGCGGGGGCCGTCCTCAAACAGCCGTACGCTGCCCGCCGGACTCGCGGCCAGCACCGCGCGGCGGCCGGCGTGAGAAGCAAGCGACGGCAACAGGCGCCGGTCCACGACCACGTTGGGGATGCCCAGATCGCGCGCAAGCAGTTGCACGTGCGAAAGGGCGTTGCCCTCCCCGGCGGTGAGGATGCCGCCCACGCGCGGGAGATCGACGGTCGTCGCCGTCAAGATGTAGAGGCCTTCCTCATCGACGGCGCCGTCCAGGCCGGCGCGGAGCGTGCCACGCGCGATCCCCGGATTGAGGGTGCGCAGACCGCTGTCCACGGGCCGGCCGAAGATCGCATGGCGGATGCCGGCGAGCCGATTCGCATCGGCGATCAGGGAGTCGACGACGTCGGCGTAGAACAGCAGCGGAGAGCCTCGCAGTCGGTCGTCGAAATACAGGCGCACCAGGGGATCCAGCATGGCGAGATGTTCGACCGATTCGCCGAAATGAAACTGCATGGCGCGCTGCGCCCACTCCGGCACGCGTGCCAGATAACGCACTTCCTCGCGATAGACTTCGACGGGCACCGTGGGCGCAACGAGCATAGCGAGACTGTCCTCGACAGCCGTCAGCTGGCGCGCGGAAATCATACCCATGCCGTAGAGCGCACGCGCCGTGTGCCCCAGCCAATCGAGTCGAGCGCGGCGGCTGGCGGTCGCGATGTCCCGGCGCAACAACGCGGCGGTGGCGAACAGGTCGCGTTCCAACACGCTGCCGATGTCGAGCAGCTCGAGCGCCAGCGACGGTACCTGCACCGTCGCAATCTGCGCGCGCAAGCGGGCGAGTACGCGCGAGTCCGCGGCGAAGCGCGACAATGGCGTGCCTCCGTCGACACCTAGCGTCGCCGTGCGCGCGAGACCTTGTATATACGTCGATGCGGGGACCGCGTCCGCCAGCTCCGCAAGCTGGGTCGCGGCGGCCGTCGGGTTGTGTACGCGGTCGAGCAGCGCCGCCAGGCGTAGATATTCGTTACGCCGCGCGCGCGGGACCCGCTGGCGGGCGTACAACCGCACCGCGTCGGCGTCTTCCGGGCCCGGTCTGGCGTGTATTTTGTTGCGCAGTGGCGCGAACGCCGCGTCGGCGACCGCGATCCTGCCGGCCAGTCTGCGCGATCTGGTGACCGCCCGCGTCTCGCGAAGATGCGGCAGCCAGCGCACGGCCTCGCGCAGCAGGAAATAGTTTCGTTCACGCCATTCGGGACGCGCCAAAAGCCCCTCCAGCAGTCGCCGTACGGCCTCGGCCTCGCCCTCGGCGTGGAGAACGCCGCGTTGATAGCGCGCCTGCCGGTAGATCCAGCCGTCGTCCGCGGCGACGAGATACTGCTCCAGCACGAACTGACTGACGGCGCCCCCAAGTTCCGGCGCGCGCAGCAACGCCGCCACGTCCATGCCCTCGAACACGTTGGCGACATGGAAACCTTGGTTACGAATGCGTTGCGTGTCGGCGCTCCACGCGCCGCGCTGCACGCCACCGCCGTGGCGCGCGCACGATCCCGCCTCGGGCGGGAGCACGGTGCCGTCGAAACAGAACCAGCGCACGTCGGCGAACGGGCCCATCGGTGAATCCTTCATGCCCGCTATGCGCGCGGCGAACTCGGCCGCCGGGACCGACGCCCGTACGACGCCGGCGGGGCCCGGCGTCGCAGCCAGAAGCGGGGCCATCCACGCCAGACTGAAAAACACGATCGACGCACAACGCGAGCGTGTGCGCGCCCGACCCAGGACCCTGAACGGGCGACTCTGCGGGAGACAGGTCTGAGCGCTCTGGTTCTTAAGGTTCATCGATACAGGCAAGCTCTTCACCTCCCTCCGCCGCGGCGACGCACTACGGCCTTTGTGGGCGTTGGGCCGATCCCAATGCCGACGGTGCCGCAAAGCAAGGTAATTGGACGGCGCTGCGTCTCGCACCCGAATTCTACCCCCGGCGTCGCGGCGCGTCTCCACGCCCGCGCGTCAGCGTCCCGCACGCAACAGTCCGCCCAGTCCGGCGTCATCGAGCGCCTGATGAATCAGCCGCCGCACCGCGGCCGCGTCCGGCAGCTTAATGGATGCCTGTAGAAGATCCTGCGCCTTATTCCGCGGGATCGAGCGTATTACCCATTTCACCTGCGGCAACGCGGACGCGGCGACGCTGACGTAATCCACGCCCATCGCCAATATCAGTACCGCACCCACCGGGTCTCCGGCGAGCTCTCCGCACAGACTCACCGGTTTCGCCAGTTTCCCGGCCTCGAGCACCACCTGTTGCACCGCCCGCAACACCGCGGGATGCAAATGATCGTAGAGCGCGGCGACGCGGGGGTTGCCGCGGTCCACGGCCAGCAGGTACTGCGTAAGGTCGTTGGTGCCGAGCGAAAAGAAGTCGACCAGCTCTGCCAGCTCGGCAAGCGCGAAGATCGCGGCCGGAACCTCGATCATGACACCGAGTTCGGGCCTGCGCACCGAGAGCCCTTCGTCTTGGAGCGTTTCCAGAGCCCGGTCCAGCAAGGTGCGCGCCTCGCGCACCTCGGACGACGAGGAAACCATGGGTAACAACAGGCGCAGATTATCGAGGCCCACGCTCGCCCGCAGCATCGCCTTGAGTTGGGCCAGAAAAATTTCCGGGTGCTGCAGGGTGACCCGGATACCGCGCCACCCCAGCAACGAGTTGCCTTCGTCGATGGTGAAATACGGCAGCGGTTTGTCGCCGCCTATGTCCAGGGTGCGCATGACCACGGGGCGGGGCGCAAACGCCTCCAGGATCTCCCGGTAGATGGTGCGCTGCTCGTCTTCGCTCGGGAACGCGTCGCGGAGCATGAATGGAAATTCGGAACGGTAGAGGCCGACGCCGGCGGCGCCGGAATTCAGCGCCGGGGTGATGTCGGTGAGCAGACCCGCGTTCACGAACAGCGGCACCCGCACGCCGTCGGGGGTCTCCGCGGGGAGGTCCTGCAGGCTCAACAGATCCGCGGAGAGTTCCCGTTCCTCCCGTTCCAGGCGCGCGAACTCCGCTTTCACCGACGGCGAGGGATCGACGAACACCCGACCGCGATATCCGTCCACGACGACGGTGGATCCGGCGAGGCGCCCGCCCGAGACGTCACCGAGGCCCATGACGGCCGGCACACCGAGGGCCCGCGCCACCACGGCGGTGTGTGCAAGTACCGAACCCTTGAGACACACCACGCCGGCCAGCTGCTTGCGCGGCACGTCGGCGATGCGCGCGAGACTCACCTCGTCGCCGACGAGTACCGTGCGCTCGGGAAAATCGCGCGGCGCACGAGTATCGACCTGGAGTTCGAGCAGCAGCCTTCGTCCGATGGCGCGGATGTCTTCCGCGCGCGCCCGCAGACGTTCGTCCTGCATCGCCTCGAACACCGCAGCCAGCTCGCGGATGGTGTCACGCAGCGCGCTCGGCGCCCATTGTCCCTCTTGAATGCGCGCGGTGACCTTGGAAATGAGACTGTCGTCGCCCACCAGCAGCGCGTATACCTCGAACAGCGACTGCGCCTCCGCGGGCAGCAGTTCTTTCATACGCTCGCCGCTGGCTTTGAGTTCTTTCTGAACCTCGGTGACCGCTTCCCGAAAGGCCATCACCTCCGACTCGATATCGCCTGCGGCACGCTCGGGCACGCCGTCGAGCTCCGCCAGCGGCGAGGGCATGACCACGGTGCCGATGGCGACGCCCGGAGCGCCCGGGACCCCTTGTATATAAGGTTTGTATTGCGGCGACAGTCCGGGTATCAGATGTTGGCGCGAGGCGGTGATGACCTCGGCAAGTGGCCCGCTGAGCTGCGCGCTGACGGTCACCAGGAACGCCTCCTGGTTGCCGCTGAACGTCTGCGACCCCCGCTGGAACACGGCGAGCACGCCGATGACGTCGCGAAAGTGGACGATGGGTACCCCGAGAAAGGCGTTGAAATGGCCCTCGCCGGTGACGGGGAAATGCCGGTACTGCGGGTGTTCCGCGGCGTTGTCCAGCGACACCGCCTCGCGGCGCTCGCGCACCAGGCCCAGCACGCCTTCGCCCGGTGCCAGCCGCACCTGTCCGATGGCGGCACGATTCAAACCTTCGGTCTCCATCAACACCAGGCAGCGGTCGTTGGGATCAACGAGGTATATCGCACAGGCGTCCACCTGCATGGCCTCCCGGGTCTGCTGCACCGCTACCCGAAGGGCGGTGGCCAGGTCGGGGGCGTTGGCGACCTCCAGCGCAAGTCGACGCAGCGTCTCGATCATGGCTGTACGCCGACACGCCGTTCGGGTTGCGCGCCGTCGCCCGCGGCCGCCGTCCAGAGATCGAACGGTGGCCGATACCGCCGCCGGATGAAAGGTTCAGAGCAAGCCATGCTCAGCGTTTCAAACGCACCCCGCGGCCGCCGTCGGCGCTCGCTTGGCCTTCCGCGATGAGCTCGATCCCGCCACCCTCGAGCGCCTCGACCACCTTCACCAGGGTGTCCACGTTGCCGCGCACGTTTCCCTCGCTGGCCTCCATGCGCTGTATGGTCGGCAAGGACACGCCCGCCTCCTCGGCGAGCCGCCGCTGGTCCCAACCCAGAAGGGCGCGGGCCGCGCGCATTTGGTACGGCGTGATCATGAATGTAAGCCTTGAGTATTAAATACAAAAATCCGTTGATCTATATATAAAACATTAATATAATTATCTCAACCATCTAAAAGCAACAGTGAAGATGGTGCCGGCCCAGCACCCGCAATTGGGGCGCTGACGTCGGCCGCTTCGAAGCCGCGTTCTCCCCGGCGTCCCCGAAATGGTCCGGCCGACCGGCAACGCCGAGACAGACCCGCATCCGCCGTTGCGCGTCAGGTCTGCATCTCCCAGACGGAAACACCAGTCTACCCCAGCGGTCGCGGAAGCCTCCAAGCTAACGGAAGCGATCCTCGTAGCGACGCGCAGCGGCTATCGACGCCCCAACATAGCGTAAGAACATGGAGAGACAATGAACAAACCCACGGGCCAACCGCAGGCGGCGTTCTCCGTCGGCGCGACCACGGACCAAGACGACGTAAAATCCCCCAAGAAATCCCTTCCCCGCAAGCCGCTAATCGCCCTTGGCGCTTTTTTCCTGGTCGCGATCGTTACCACGCTCGTCGTGCCGACGGTCGAGATCGCATGGGTCAGCGCGATTCTGCTGCTCACAATATATCTGTTTGCGTTCGAGATCGTCGGCGTGGACGTCGCCGCGGTGTCTATTATGGGCCTGCTCGGGATCACCGAGTTGCTGGCCCCGCTCATGGGTCTGAAGACCGGCCTGGTTCCCAATAGCCACCTCTTCGACGGCTTTTCCAGCAACGCGGTGATTTCCATCATCGCGGTCATGATCATCGGTGCCGGTCTGGACAAG
>CAMYIN010000203.1 GCA_947258495.1 uncultured Gammaproteobacteria bacterium | reverse complement strand
GTTCATTAATGTCGGAGACAAAGTCAAGGTCAATACGGAAACCGGGGAGTACATGGAACGCGCCGACTAGTACGGCCACGCCTCAGCGACCCCTGTCTGCAAACGCCGAACCAGCGCACCGACACCGGCGTCGGCCGAGAGCGATGACTCCGACAATACCCGGTCCACCGCATGCCGATCGTTGCAGATCAATATCATGTTGCAGCCCGCCTCCACCGCGGTGACGTAGCGATCCACGACATCAGCGCTGGTTTCCGCTCCCGCCATCGTCAGATCGTCGCTGAAAACGATGCCGGCAAACCCGAGCTCATCGCGCAGCACCTTGCGCAGCCACCAGCTCGAATACGTCGGGATGCGGGTGTCGATGGCATCAAATTGAACGTGCGCGGTCATGACGCCGCCAAGCAGACCGATCAGTTCTCGATAGGGCACGAGATCGCAGTTTTCCACCTCCGCGAAGTCGCGATGATCACACGGCAGGCAGGCATGCGAATCGTCGCACACGCCGCCGTGTCCGGGAAAATGTTTTCCTATCGCCGCCATTCCCGCATCCGCCATTCCGGAAATGAACGCGTGTGCAAGTCGGGTCACCGCATCGGGATCGCGATGAAACGCGCGATCGCCGATGACGTCGCTTTCCACCCTCGCGACGTCAAGAACCGGGGCGAAACTGCAGTCCACGCCCACCGCGCGCAGTTCACGCGCCAGGGTTTCGCCCATGGATTTAGCGGCACGAAGACCTTTCGCCGGCTCTTGATCGTACAGGTCGCCGTAGTATCGGGCGCTCGGCAGAGACGTGAATCCGCGCCGGAATCGCTGCACCCGCCCTCCCTCTTGATCCACGGCAATCAACAACGGGGGTGATCGCAGGCTGTGAAGCCGCTCGGTCAGCGCCAGCAGCTGTTCCGGGTCGCCGTAATTCCGCTCGAACAGTATCACTCCCCCCACCAGGGGATGACGCAGGCGTTCCCTGTCTGTCGGATCGAGCTCCGTGCCGCCATCGAGATCCAGCATCACCGGGCCAGGAGGTATATTGGCGGTCATGGTTCCGGGTAAGCGGGTCGGGTCGTCAGCGAGCAACGATGCGGACCGGCGTTCCGACGCGGACTTGATCGAACAACTCGACGATATCCTGATTGCGCATCTTGATGCACCCGTGGGAGCTTGGGCGTCCCATCGGATCGTCGTCCGGCGCCCCGTGGATATAAATGTAACGACGCATGGTATCGACGCTCCCCAACCGGTTGACGCCGGGCTCGCTGCCGCTCAGCCACAAGATCCGCGTCAAGATCCAATCCCGTTGCGGAAATGCGCGCCGCAGTCCGGGGGAATAGATTTCCCCTGTGGGCCGACGGCCGCGGAAAACCGTGTTGACGGCGCAGTCCCCGCCGATCTTGGCGCGCACGACATGGTCTCCCCGCGGCGTGCACTCGCTTCCCGCTCGTTCCCCCATCCCGCGTACGGCCGTGGAAACCGGTCGCGTGAACAAAACCGCGTCGTCCGCGCCGCAGGCGGTCAACCGCTGCGCTGCGGTGTCTATTTCGATACGCACGATCGACACCATCTAGACTGAATGTCGGCTGCGAATATCCCGCAACAGCCCCGTCGCCGCGTCTTCAATCATATCGAGGACACGATTGAATCCGGACGCCCCGCCCCAGTACGGATCGGGGACTTCGCGCTCGGCGTAATTGCTGGAATACTCCATGAACAAGCTCACCTTGTGGACCATTTCGGGCGGAGCGACTTTCGATAGATGGCGTACGTTGTCCGCGTCCATCGCCAGGATGTAGTCGAAACGATCGAAGTCCTCCGCGCCGGCTTGGCGCCCGCGGATGGTGGTGAGATCGATGTCGCGGTACGCAGCGGCCTGCACCGCCCGGCTATCGGGCGGTTCGTTGATGTGGTAGCCGTGGGTTCCGGCGGAATCGACCTCAATCATCGACTCCAAACCGTGCTCGACAACCAGTTTTCGAAATGCCCCCTCCGCCGTCGGAGAGCGGCAGATATTACCCAGACAAACGAACAACACTCTGACCATACTGTTCCTCAAGATGTGTCCAAAGATTTCCTGAATTTTATGAGATCTTCCCCGGTATCGACACCCGTTCCCGGCACAGTGGGCGACGGAATGACGACGATTCGCCCGCCGTAATAGAGCACACGCAGCTGCTCCAGGCCTTCGGCCCGCTCCAGATCGCAGATCTCCCAGCGGGTGAAGGTGTTCAACGAGTGCACCCGATATCCGTATATGCCGATATGGCGTTGCGTGTGCACGCCTCGAACTGCTCGCGAGAACGGAATGGGTGATCTGGAGAAATAAATGGCCAACCCTTCGGCATCGGTAACTACCTTGACGACGTTCGGGTCTTTGCGCTCGAGCTCGTCTTCGATGGGGTGGCAGGCGGTGGACATCATCGATCGTGGCTGCCGCACGAGTGCTTCCGCCACGCCGTCAATCAAACTTCCGGGCAGGCGGGGTTCGTCGCCCTGAACGTTCACCACCACACGATCGTCACTCAATCCAAGGGCGCCGACGGCCTCGGCGATGCGGTCGGTGCCGGAACAGTGTTCGGCGCCGGTCAGAATCGCCCTGCCGCCGAATCCGTGCACGGCGTCGACGATTCTCTCGTCGTCGGTGGCGACGAAAACATTTGCCGCCGAACTGCCGCAGGCGCTCTCGTACACATGCTGTATGAGGGGCTTACCCCGAATATCGATGAGCGGCTTTCCCGGCAGTCGGCGAGAACCGTAGCGCGCCGGTATGACGACGTCGAACTCCATTCAAACGTGTGCGGCCGTCCGCCTCATCAGGTCATGGATTTCGCGCGGTGACGATGCCTTCGAGCGGCGACGTGCGGATGTTGCATGCGCCATCAACCGTGTGCGAATCGTCTCCAGCAATGGAATTATCCGCCAGCGTTTCATCCGTTTCGGAATCAAAGTTCGAGTTCATCGTCCCGCAGCGGCCTCGCCTCGTCTTCCAGCATGATGGGTATACCGTCCCGGATGGGATACGCCAACTTCGCCGATTTGCTGACGAGTTCCGATTTTTCCTTGTCATAAATGAGCGGACCCTTGGTCACGGGGCATACGAGAATATCCAGAAGTTTCTTGTCTATCATTGGGGCGTTTAAGTCTCGATAATATTTGTCGGTAGAATGTTTCGTCCACATCCGCGGTTACGGAGACGAACCACATGCGCGAATCCGCAAACTCCCTGCATTTTACCGCATCTTTCTCGGTCATGATGATGGGTAGGTCATCGCCGAAATCGAAATCCGAGGACGAGTAGCGATGATGATCGGGAAAACCGTGCGCGTACGTGGCCAGGCCGATCCGCTGCAAGTCGTTGAAGAAACGTTGCGGATGAGCAATTCCGGCTACGGCGTGTACTTTATCCGCCGCCAGCGCCTGTATATCGCTGCGCGTGCGAAAATCCGACACACGCATCAGCGATCCCAGCCGCAGAGACATCCGGTATTCGTGGTCTGCGGGTACACCCCCGTTGCACACGACCAGATCGACGTCGCGAACACGGCTCGCGGACTCCCGTAACGGCCCCGCGGGCAGGCAAAAGCCATTGCCGAAGCGCGTCGATCCGTCGATGACGATTATTTCGACAGACCGCCCCAAACGATGATGCTGCAAGCCGTCGTCGGACACCACCAGATCGCAGTGAAACGCGTCCCGCAAGCGGTCCACCGCGCGGCAACGATCGGGGTCGACCACGACCGGACAGCCCGTTCGCCGCGCGATGAGCACGGCTTCGTCGCCCGCCGCGGACGGATCGCTGTCCGCAGTCACGATCTGCGGCCGACTCCGGGCCCTGCCGCCGTAACCACGGCTTACGACGCCCGGCCGATAGCCTTCTCCCACCAGCCGGTTTGCCAGCGCCACCACCAGCGGCGTCTTACCGGAACCCCCAACGGTCAGGTTGCCCACCACTACTATGGGAAACGGAAACCGTCGCACGGGGAGCACGCGCTTTCGGTAACAGGCGTGACGGAGTGACACCACGGCACAATACAATCCGCTCAGGGGTAACAGAAACCATGCCATCGGCCCGCGCCGCCGCCAGCCGTCGGTGATTCCGATGCGAAACCGCGCACCCAGCGTCATTTAACCGGCAAGTCGCTCCTTCTCGAGCAACTGTGTCTGATAAAGTCGTGCGTAGCTGCCTTGTTTTGCAATGAGTTCCTGGTGCCGACCCGATTCCAGAATACGCCCGTCTTCCAAAACCAATATGCGATCTGCATTCTCAATCGTGGACAATCGATGGGCGATGACCAATGTCGTGCGGTCGGCGACCAGCTTTTCCGTCGCCTCTCGGACCAGGCGCTCGGATATCGAATCCAACGACGACGTGGCTTCATCGAGTATCAGGATGGGAGCGTCTTTGAACAAAGCCCGGGCTATGGCGATGCGCTGGCGCTGACCACCGGACAACCGAATCCCCTGTTCTCCGACCAGCGTGTCCAGACCCTGCGGCAGGCGATCGGCGAATTCCGCGACGTGCGCGGCCACCACGACATCACGCAGTCTGGATTCCGAGATCTCACCCTCGTAGCCGTAGACTATATTGTTGCGAATGGTGTCGTCGAAAAGGATGGTCTCCTGCGTGACGATCGCCATGTTACGTCGAAGACTGGACAAGGCAACTTCTCGGATGTCGGTTCCATCCAACAGGATGACGCCACTGTCCGGTCGATAGAATCCCAACAGCAACGATGCGATCGTAGACTTGCCGCTGCCGGACGAACCGACCAGCGCCACGATCTGTCCCGGTTTGATCTCGAAGCTCAGGCCGTTGAGGACCGCCCGCTCGGTGCGTTGATATCGGAACGATACATCACGGAATTCAATATGCCCCTTGGCTTGGTCGATGGTGATGTTGCCTTGATCGAACTCCGCCGGCTCGTCCGTGAGTGTGAACACGCTACCCGCCGCCGCCACCCCCATTTGAATCTTTTCGTTGACTTTCGCGAGGCGTTTCAACGGCGACATGATCATCAACACCGCTCCGATAAAGCTCACGAAGGTCCCGGCGGTGATGGAATTCGGGGCGGATCGGTTCACAGCTATAAAGATAACCAGGGCAATCGCGAAGCCGACGAACAGCAGTATCATGGGATACATCGCGGCGGACACTGCGACCTTTTTCATCACCTGCTGCCTATTTCTGTTGTTCGCCCGCTCGAAGCAATCGGTTTCATAGCGCTGACCGCCAAACGTCTTCACCACGCGCTGACCCAGCACGGCTTCCTTCGTAACATGGGCGATCCCGCCCACTGAATCCTGGATGCGTTCACTTACGCTGCGGAACCGTCTGGCGGCGGTTTTCACACCGAAGCCGATGAGGGGGGCGAACAGAACAAAGATGAGGCTGAGTTGCCAATCCAGATAGATCATCCATGCCAACAGGGCGAGGGCGGTGAGCGTGTCTTTGGTAATGAGCGTCAATGCGTCCGTGGTGGCTGCGGCGGCCTGCTCCACATCGTAGATGAGCTTGGACACGATTGTCGCGGAGGAGTGGTCGTCGTAGAAGTGCGAAGGCAGATGCAGAAGCCTGTCGAACATCCGCTGGCGAAGATCGTAGACGACTCTGCGTCCCACCCACGCCATGGAATAGTTTGCAACAAAACCGGACACGGCCCGCCCGATGAGTACGGCAACCAGTAGCCATGGAATCAATTTGATGAAATCCGGATTCGGGTCCACGAACCCGCTGTCCATGATCGGCTTGAGGAGAGCGGCAAAGCCGGTCTCCGTCAGGGCCGTCATGATCATTGCCAGGATCGCAATGATGAACACGCCCTTGTACGGCAGCACATGGCTCAAGAGTCTGCGGTACAGTTGGGCGCCACCGGTCGCGGTAGCTTCGGCGCTCACGGACTTTGTGTATTCTCGACGGCTCGTTGGGTTGCGAAGGTGATGCTGGTATAACCGAGCCGCCGCGCAATGTCCATGGCCGTGATGACCGATTCGTGGGGCGTCCGCCGGTCGGCTCGGATCACCGTCACCACCTCCTTGTTCCCTTGCGTCGCTTCCAGAATAGCGCGGTTCAGGGTCTCCCGGGCGGTATTGATGAGTTCCTTGGCGGCCTTGTCCTGTGGACCTTTGACCGCGTACGTTCCGGCGGCGCTGATCTGAATTTCCAGGAGATCGTCCTGTGCCTGGCTCGACTGATCCGAGGATTCCGGAAGCTGGATCTTCAGTTGCGATTCCTTGGAAAAGGTCGTTGAGACCATGAAGAAGATGAGCAACAGAAAAACGACGTCGATCAGCGGGGTCAGATTGATGTGCGTGTCTTCGTCGTTCCTGTCCGAAAACTTCATGATGCAGTCTGCAATTTAGCCGGCTTGGCGGTGTGTTGCGGTGTGCGGTCGCCGTGTATGATCTCTACGAGACGGATGGCTTCCTGTTCCATGTTCACCGTCAACGTATTCACCTTGCCCCGGAAGTAGCGGTAGAACATCAGGCTGGGGATACCGACGGACAATCCCGCCGCCGTCGTGATCAAGGCCTCGGAGATGCCGCCCGCGAGCACCGTGGGATCGCCGACGCCGTACGAGGTGATCGCGGAAAATACCTTGATCATACCGATTACGGTACCGAGCAGCCCGAGCAGCGGGGTGATCGCCGCTATAGTCCCGAGCGTATTGAGATAACGCTCCAACTCGTGCACCACATGGCGCCCCGCCTCTTCGATGGCTTCCTTCATGACTTCCCGCCCATCGCGCATATTCATGAGCCCGGCGGCGAGAATCCTGCCTAGGGGCGAGCTCTGTCCGATGTATCGGATCTTAGCTTCGTCTATTTCCCGGCGCTCGATGAGGTGGTGTATCTGCATCAGCAGTTGATTGGGCGTCACCGAACGCTTGGACAACGCCCAAAAACGCTCGCACACAATCGTGCCCGCGGCCACGGAACACGCGAGAATCGGCCACATCAACAACCCGCCCGACTGGAATAATTCGTACACTGATTCTCCTTCTGGTTCTGCAGGACGGTGGAAAATAGATACCCCCGCGCTTACGCGCGGGGTACTTTATAGTTCAAGCTCCGCTTGTCCGAGATCTTCCTCACCTTGCCAACGAACGTAATTCCGTATCGTCTGTTCGTCCACACCAACCGT
>CAMYIN010000202.1 GCA_947258495.1 uncultured Gammaproteobacteria bacterium | reverse complement strand
TCCGCCGCGCCCTGCCCTGGTCGCGCTTGCTGCTGCGGCAGGGGCGGATACCCGACGAGCTGAACCTGAGCGTGACCCACCGCGTTGCGGCGGCGGCCGCCGTGGCTCTGGTCGGCTCGATCCCGTGGGCGTGGTGGGCGCCACAGCCCGCGGCGGTCGTCGGCGCGGTCGCGGCGGCGGTGTTTGCCGCCGGCAATATCGGGCTTTTGCGCTTTTTCGCGCAAACCCGCGGGGTCCGCTTCGCCCTCGCCGCCGCGGGTCTGCACCTGCTGTATTACCTCTATTCGACGGCGTCCCTGGCGTGGGTATTCGGCGAAACGGCGGTGGAGCGATTGCGAGGGTGGCTGACCAACACGCCCGAGATGGTGTCGTAGCGACGGTCTCGGGAAGTGGCCGGCAAGCGCACGCGTTCTTGCGATCGGATCAATTCCTATGTCTGTGGTCGGATACTTGAGACGGGGTCGCTCATACGACAAGGTATTTTTTGAGAGCTGTTGAGCGGTCGCGGCCTCTTGCTTTACTATGGAGATGCCGGTCGCAAACAGAATAATCAGCAGGGTTGCAAGGAGGTATCGTGGAGTGGTACCGCATCATCGCGCCGGTCGTGGCAATTGGCGTTCTGTTGTCGGCGACTAATGTCGCGGCCGAATCCCTTCAAGACACGCTTCGTAACAGCCTGGGACCCGGCGCCGGTCCCGTGTCGGACGTCGCCAACAGCGCCATCAACACGAATTTGAGCACGCCCGCGCCGGCGAACAGCCTGACTTTCGAATTTGATGCAGAAACCGGCCTACCCCGACGCGTCCCGGGTTCGCTGGGGCCGATCTTTACGGAACGCGGCGCTACCATGGGACGGGGAAAGTTGGCATTGGATATCGCCGTCCTTGGATTCAAATTCGATGAAATCGACGGCAGCGACCTGAGTAATGGTGAGCTTGCTTTCCCGGTGGTTACCCCATTGGGTCCCGGTAACGTTCAACTGATGGCCGATATCCATTCCTATATTCTTCTTGCAGGTATCAGCTATGGGGTTCTCGAGAATTTCGACTTGTCGATCGGTATTCCTGTCATTCGCAACGAGGTAGAGCTTACGGTCGTCACTCAGGTTGGCCCCCAGAAACAGGTTTCGAAAGTGACCAACGACTCATCGAACCTGGGCGACGTGGTTGTTCGCGGTAAATATCGCTTTTACAACCGGGCCCCTTATGCACTTGCGAGCACCCTGGAAATAAACTTCCCAACAGGAGACTCGGATAACTTTGCAGGCACGGACCTGTGGCGAATCAGGCCCTTCCTGATGGCTTCCGCCAAGGGACGCAAAGTAAACGCCCATGCGAATATCGGCTTCGACCTGGGAGATACCTCGGAAGCCAAGAACGATTTTCGCTATCGAGCTGGGTTGGACTGGGTTATCAAAGAGAGGCTTGGATTGAGCGCAGAAGTCCTTGGGCGCTATATTATCGACAACGAGCGGCGCAAACTCGACGGCAGCGAGGCGGGTGATCACTTGGCCGACGCGGCCGTGGGCATCAAGTTCCATTTTTGGAAGGACGCGGTGCTGTCAGCGAGCGCCCTGTTCGCGTTGAACGACACCGGGCTTCGCGATGAGATTAGCGGAACTCTGGGATTCGAACTGAATTTTTGAATTCATGCAACACGCGTGCGATATCCGTGATTGAAGCATCCGGGCAGTTCCTGAGCCTTTCGCCCGCCGGCGCATCGCCAGCAGACTCAAGATACGCAAAGTGAAATCGATTCAGAGGGAATCGCGCGCCGCGAAATCTCTGACGTTGAAGGCCGACACCGGCTTGTGGAACCCCTTCAGCTCCAGTGCTCCGATCGATTCCGCATCGACGAGGTCTTCAATCTCCGCGAATATGGCCTGACTGACCAGTATCTGTCCGTCGGCGGCGGAATCGCAAAGCCGCGCCGCGAGATTGGCCACGGATCCGATGGCCGTGTAATGGAACTGGCCCGAGGCGCCGATCTGACCCAAGGTGGCGTAACCGGAGGCGACACCGACACCGAACCCCAACTCGAAACCCCTTTTTCGCCACTTTTTTAACAATTCATTCATCTGCTTGCGCATGGCCAACGCCAGACGGGCCGCTTGCGCCGCCGAGTCCGGGCACGGCACGGGATCGTTGAAAAACACCATGAGTCCGTCGCCGGCCAGATGATCCAGTGTCGCCTCGAACTCCAGAATCAGGGGCGCGACGAGCTGATGATACTGGCGCAGGACACGCATCACGTCTTCCGGTTCCGCGTTCGCGGAAAAAGCGGTGAAGTTCCGCAGATCCGCGAAAAGCACCGTGATCTCGTTGCGGTGGTCCTCGAGCAAGTTGCCGTCTTCCGCAGAAACGATCATCTCGGCGATCTGCGGAGAAAAAAACCGCTTCAGCTGGCTGAGGCGATCGAGTTCCTCGATCTGTTCCGTGACGCGCTGCTCCAGTCGTTGGTTCCATTCCAAGAGCTGGGCCGACTGCTCACAGCTCGTATCGTGCAGCTGTTTGATGCGTAGCATGGATTTTACACGCGCCACCAACGCGGTCTGATCCACGGGCTTGGTCAGATACTCGTCCGCGCCGGCATCCAGCGCCGCGACAATGTCCTGCGAATCGGCCCTCGCGGACACGATAATGACCGGCATGAAAGGAAGAGACTCGTCGTTTTTCAAGTTCCGGCAGACCTCGATACCGTCCATCCTGGGCATCATGACGTCCAGCAGCACCAAATCGGGCTGCAGTTCCCGCGCCATGGACAAGGCCTCTTCTCCGTCGCGCGCCGAAAAGATCTCGTAGCCGTGCGCGTTCAAACGCATCTGCAGAATGTCCACGTTCGTAGCGTCGTCGTCTGCAATGAGAATTCGTGCGGACGTATTCACGATGCTCGCATAACTCGCGGTCTATCCCAGAAATTCACGAATGGTGGCCAGAATCTTACTCGGGCTTACCGGTTTGGACAGATAGGCGTCGCAACCGGCGTCAAACGCCTTCGCGTCGTCGCCGCTCAAGGCGTAGGACGTGACGACGACGATGGGAGTATCGGCAAGTTCCGGCTTCGCCTTGATACGGCGGGTCGCTTCGTAGCCGTCAATGCCGGGAAGCTGTATATCCATGAGTATCAAGTCGGGTTGGTGGCTGTCGGCCTTTGCGACTCCTTCATCGCCGGTGACCGCCTCGATCACTTCGTACCCTGCGTTGTTCAGCAGGTCACGCATAATGCGCCGATTGTCCTCCTGGTCTTCGACAACCAAAACCCGTTTTTTCATGATAACGTCCCGACCTGCTCCACGCGAACAGGGATTGTAAACGAGAAGGTCGATCCTTTACCGAGTTTGGACTCCACCCACAGTTGCCCGCCATGCAGTTCTATCAAGCGCCTGGTTATCGCAAGCCCGAGCCCGGTCCCGCCCATCTTCCTGGTGCTCGATGCGTCCACTTGATGGAACTCTTCGAAAATCTTTTCCTTATCCGCCTCCGAGATACCGGGGCCCGTGTCCGACACAGAGACTCGAAACATACCATTGGAAACCGCCGCGGTCACACGGATTCCGCCTTGCTCTGTAAATTTTATGGCGTTGCCGATGAGATTGAGAAAGGCCTGTGCAATTCTCCGTTCGTCCCCTTTCCCGACCGGCATGTCGGAAGGAACATCGACGTGCAGTGCAAGGTCCTTTTCCGCTCTTAAAGACTCGATCGCCGTTACCCCGGTGTGTATCACTTCCGCAATAGAATATTCGCTCAACGACAACGAGAGCTGTCCCGCCTCTATCTTGGAGACATCCAAAGCGTCGTTGATCAAGCCGAGCAGATGACGGCCGTTGGCGCCGACTCTCTCCAGGACATCTCGAATTTTTTCCGGAACCTCACCGTAAATTTCGTCGGCGATGAGCTCGGTATAGCCCAGAATGGCGTTCAGCGGGGTTCGCAGCTCGTGGCTCATATTGGCGAGAAACTGCGATTTGTGTTTGCTCGCGATTTCCAGCTGCGCGCCTTTTTCCTCTATCTCGCGAAAGAACTGCGCATTTCGTATCGCCACCACGGATTGATTGGCGATCGTTTGTAACAGATCCGACACGCGATCGGAGAAATCGCCCTGCTGCGCGCGAAATACGGTCAAACCGCCGACTAGTCTCTGATTGAACAGCAGCGGCACCGCCAGCAGCGACCGATAGCCGGAATCCGCCAATACGCGTTGCAAGCGAGCGGGTATGACGCCGGCTTCCGCTTGCATATCCTCGATCTGCACCGGTGCGCCGCTGGTGGCTGCTTGACCGATGGCTCCTTCCTGCCGACGCAGCGGCACCGCCTGCAACGTCTGCAGCAGGCCCTCGTCTATGCGGTGCGCCGCCTTGACACGAAATTCCCGGGCATCTTGGTCGTACTCGTAGAGCACGCCGCCCTGGCAATCCGTCAGGTCTACCGCACGCGCAATAATAGTACTCAGCACCTGGTCCAGGTTGAGGGTGGAGTTCACGGCCTGGCCGATTTCGGCGATCGCGCGTACGTCCTTCAACGTGTCCTGCAGCTCCGCGGAACGCTGCTCCAGTTCGGCGGTCCGCGCGTGTATCCGGTCTTCGAGCGTTCGGTTGAGTTCCTGCAGTTGTTGCAGAACACGGTCCTTCTCCTCGCTGTGCCGCTTCAACGCCGCTCCCATGCGGTTGAAGGTATTCGCCAGCTGGCCGATCTCATCCCGGGATGAGACCGGGATCTCTCGGTCGAGGATCCCGCCGGCGATGCGTTCGGCCTGGTCGGTCAGGCTCCTCACCGGTCGGGTGATGCGCTTTGCCGTTGCGAAAATAGCAAACGTCGCCAGGGTGAAGGCGATACCGGCGGCCATGAGCCACAGGTTGGCGATCGCCGAGACGTGCGAATCGACGCCCCGGAGCGACAGTCCGAGCTTGACCGCCCCGATAACGCGTGACGAAGACCGTTCGCTTGCCCCCGCAGCGTCGCCATCCAGGCCCAGGAGCACGGCATCCGCGCCCGCGGACGACTCCGAGGTGATCGGCGCTATCAACTCTATGAATCTGCGCCTATCCTGCGCGACTTGTGAGGTAAGGGGACGGCCGCGCCGGGCTATTTCCTCGAGCTTCGCCATGGAGAACTGCCACCCCAGATCGGGTGCATCGTCGGCAGCGGGGCCGCCGGAGGTGAGGACCTTGCCGCCGTCGCCAAAAATCACCAGGTAAAAAAGATCGGGATCTCCCGAGACACCCCGAACCGATGCTTCCAGAAGCTGCGTATCCTCGGCAAACACGCCGAGCTCGCTGCTGTGCGCCAGGCTTTGCGCCATCGCCTCCCCGCGCTTCATGAACTCGTCCATCATCAGCCGCCGATTCTGTCGAACGTCCAGCGCGCCGTGCACGATCCAGAGCACGATGAAAATCGGAATCACCGCCAGAAAGATCTTTCCGCTCAGGCTGGAGCGTGGATCGAGCCAGGCAAGACTACCCCTAGTCCACATCGCAAAACGTCACCGAGAGCTCCACTGACTTTCCCTGCATTCTTTCCCTCTCAAAGGCCAAATACGTTCTACATAGTTTCACCGGTATGCGTCCTACAGCGACCACGCGAACGTCGATTTAATACCCACGCACCCTCCATTACCGAATCACGGTGTCCGCCGACACTAGCACGTTTTCCGGAATCTCGACGCCGAGCTTGTTGGCGGCTTTCAGGTTTACGGTCAACTTAACGCTGCGCGCCGTGGTGTAGGGGATCTCATTGGGGGTACCTCCTTGCAAAACGACGTTGGCGAGTTCGCCCGACTGGCGACCTATATCCTCACTGCTGGCAAAGGACAGGGACAGTAACGCACCCATTTGCGCCTGTCTTTCCGACAGGCCGAGAAGCGGTATCTTGTTGCGGTAGGATGCCAGCAACGCGTATTCGATCACCTTCGGATCGAGCACGGTCTCGTCGGGCAGGATCCACAGTGCGTCTATACCCTCCTCAATTAGCGCATTCACCGCTTGTATCGCTTCCTTGGAAGAATGGATCTCCTTTACCACGATCTGCAGCTCCTCACCGCGCGCCGCCAATTCCGCCTGCCGCACGAGGAAGCCGGTCTTGTTCGGGTTGGAAATCACGCCGATTCGCGAAATCCGCGGATTCACCCTTTTAAAGATCCGAATCGACTGGTCGACGGAGATGTTCATGCTCGCACCAGTGATGTTGTGCGTCGCTGGATCGAGGACGTTGTTCGGGTTCAGCACCATGGCAAACACCACCGGACGACCCAGGTCCTGTTCGGCAAGCACCTGAAGCGCCCACAAACCGATCGCGAGGATCAGGTCGGGTTTAGCCGCCCTGTTGATTTTCTTTGCAATCTTGCGCCCGCGCTCCAGGTCTCCCCGCATGTCGTATTCGCCTACGACGCTGTGGTTCACGGTCTGTTTAAAACCACGAAGCGCGTCCTGATAGGCCTCTATATTAGCGCTCAAGATCACCGCTATGTCCGCGGCGTGTACCGCTGGCACGATTTGTAAAAAAAGAAACGCGAGGAAAAGCGTGCGGGGAAGTCTCATGAACGATGCCACATCACTCATAGATAAATAAACGGCGGATTGGATTCTCCAGCGAAATCCCCCATAACGGCTGCTTCGCATGATAGCAAAGCAACGACACGGTGGTAAGATTCGGGCAGATTATGCACTGCGTTCAAGAAGCACGTCTGGCCGAGCCGCCGAATGCGCATGCGGGCAGATAACCGTTGGCGGACGGAAATGTTCGCTTATCGCACTATCCGCGTATCCTGTCTCGAACAACCGCCGTTGTTCCTTGGTTCTGCTAAGCTTTTTATGAATCGGTGTCGGAGCAGATTCAGGATCGAACTTTATGGATGAATCGCAGACCGAGACGTTCCGCTTCCTGCAGATCCACATCGAGGCTGCGCGCAACTCGATCGACGACTTCAATCTTTTTCACGACAAGAACAAGTGGCAACGGATCCGGGACAATCCGTTCGGCGGCCCCATTGTGCTGGGTTTTCAACTCGAGTGCCTGCTCGAGTACCAGGTCTTTTGCCATCGCCGCCGCCACGACGAGTTCGCCCTCCTCGCGGATCACGCACTGAGATTCAGCAATTACCAGGTCACCTTCGCCAACGTGGTGCGCCCCGGCGATCCGGTCTCCGTGGAGATACGAAAATCCCAACTCCGATCCGAACC